>NZ_JAHZCJ010000004.1 GCF_019422935.1 Desulfovibrio sp.
ATCTGCTACGTTTCATTCTTGTGCTCCTATGTCAGGAACACTAACTTTTCAATGGCATACTTCTCGGGGGGAGGGTCACGTCATACTGCCAGGTGAAGAGTCGGGGATGATCATATCTTCATTCTAGTAAAAAAATCATTCTCAGAGTTTGGGTTATGCCCCCAGACTATAATATAGTTATGCTGACCAGTTAATGGCGACTCTTCAAAGCATTCAAAATGTGGGAGAAGCTTTCTAAGCTCAACGATGGTTAGTCTCCCATCATCAAAGCTTCCTCCTATTCCACTATTCATTGTTAAATAACCACGCTGAGATTTTGCTAATACCTTTTTTATATAGACACGCTGCAGTTCGCGAGGCAGTTCAGAAAAAGCATAATTGCTTATTGCCAAATCATACTCACCTGACGGTTTTTCATTAATAGTTGCAACCTCGTATGAACCATCCATAAGAGTATAATCAAGATATCTTTTGATTAATTGGTTAACGAAAGGAAGGTCAAACAGGGTAAACCGCTTGTACCGAAGCAATTTTTCGTTTACTAGACACTGCCCTCCATAGCCGCATCCTATTTCTGCCACGGAATTAAGCTCTTCACCAAACAAAATTTTTAGATCTGAAGCAACTTTTACATAACGAAGCGTCGTTGGCGAGAGTAAAATGTTTATGTTTTCGTAACTAAATTTGATGGGATTGCCAATTGAATCAGAAATTAAGACACTTTCCAGAGCATTTGACAAAATGCCATCTTTTCTTTTTGTCAGTATTTGCAAATATCGCTCCCCTTGTTCACGTGAGACATGTTCAAGAATTTCTCTATAAGCATAAAACCGCTTAAAATTTTCAAAATTCCTCTGATTTTTTACTGCCTTAGCAACCACTGCAGGATATTGTCCGTTATCAGAAGCAGATCTATACTCCACAGCATGAGAGAAAAGTTTTGAGCCAAATTTTAGCTTCAGAAAGCAGCGCCTCAGAGAGGCCAGATAGCGATCCTTAAAGACGTGTAAAGCATAAAATGGGTCACTAATAGCACGCTTAATTTTATCTAACATGACTTCTCATCCGTTTTATTTTGCGTTGTGGCTAGTAACAGTGTTCAGTATGACGCTGGCTCTGCTTCAAACAAGGTAGAGTGGGAACAAGTTATTTCTCGCTGATTTGTTGTCTTCAAATTCTGCTAGAGTACCTCGCCAGCTACGGAATGTCGCAGTTTCCTGCTGTGGTACACTTTAAATACTGAAAGAAAACAAACTCTGCCACGCTTTGGTTATAGCGATTGTACCTAACTATCTGCGTCTTCAATAAATGGAAAAAAGGCAACTGTATTTCTCCCAATTACTTACGACTCACTTACTACACACCTCTCTAATGCCTTAGTTCTTTACAAAAATCAACTTGACCATCCCCCCGAAAAGTATGCCATGGAAAAGTTAGTGTTCCTGACATAGGAGCACAAGAATGAAACGTAGCAGATTCTCCGAAGAACAGATTATTGGGATCTTGCGGCAACCCAAACTCTGAGAATGATTTTTTTACTAGAATGAAGACATGATCATCCCCGACTCTTCACATGGCAGTATGACGTTGAAAAAATAGATGTTTCTGACATAGGAACACTAACTTTTCCATGGCATACTTTTCGGGGGAGGGCCAGAATCATAAAATTTCACACGCACCCCCCCGATCATTGAAAAATGGTCGGGGGTTTTTGCGTTTGAGGAAATAGTGGGAACGCGAGTCTGCTTTGCTCGTTTGCAGGCTGTTTTTTTGCGAAAATTGTGCCTCAAGCGTTGAGGTTTCAAATTCATAGCAGCACAGTCAAAGCGTTAACTTTTCGAGCGCAACATTTTGGTGGGGAAATGATATCGACTTTACAAATAGTTAGGGTTAATATGTTCTATTCCCAACATTGCAATATCCTTCGCGCGTTCGGTATTTCCATCGGCAAGTAAAAGACTAATGTTTGTATAAATAGCTTGGTACTTTTCTCTTGAAGCGACCTTGCCCCTATAATATTTTATAAATTGCATAAACATATTAATAAGTTGAGCATCACAGCCATCATTTAACATGTCGTATAGAGTTTTGAAGTGGTAAAAAAACATATTTCCACTCACTAATGCGATACTAGTTACTGATCCATTGTGTATCCGATGATAATATAGAGGCTTATCGCAAAAAGCTACAGTCGATGCAAAATGTATGGACATAAAATGAAACAACACATCATCAAACGCATTGTCTAGTGAAAACTGAATATTATGATTTTTTATAAATTTTAGTGAAGTCATCTTTAGCCACGGTGCGATCCACCCATGGGATAAGCGCATTTTCAACTTTTTATTTAGTAGGTACACACCCCGGCTTACTTCTGTTTGAAAAGTCTCAACGCTATCATCTTTATAAATATTATAGAATCCAGAACAAAATACAATATCTACTCTAGTTGAAATAATAAGGCTATACAATTCAAAAAGCCAATCTCTATGAACAATATCATCATGATCCATAAATGTAATATAACTACCTGAAGCTCTACTAATGCCATAGTTTCTAGCGAAACCAGGCCCATTATTTATCACACGATAGACATGAAATCGATCATCATCCTGTATGTTTGTATCAATAATATTGGGGGTGTTATCTGTTGAACCATCTACTATTAGAACTTCAAAATTTTCATATGACTGTTTTTTTAAGCTCTCTAATGCCTGAATGATATATTCCTCAGAATTATATACAGGCACGACAACAGAGATTAAATCCCTTGAGAACAGACAGTTATCCACAATACAGCAGCCTTATAAAATGGATTGTTCAAATCGATGGCACTAACGTTATTGTTTGCAGCAGAACTTTGCTTTTCAAAACTTGCTATCACTAGGGATAGCCCTGAACCAAATCATTCATGTCCTATCCTTGTTCCGCCAGCAGCAAATCTTGCCAATGGCTTTTAAATAAAATATATTATATATATCCTTGGGTCAAATGTCGTCTACTTAGGGTAATACATTGCAATAAATGTGAATGCCGACTATTCAGGGTGAAAATTTATGATGTTAAATGCAGTGATCTGTGTGTGGAATGAAGAAGACATTATTGAAGCTACAATAAAACATTTATTCGCTCAAGGATGTTCAAATGTTTTCATAATCGATAACTTTAGTACTGATGATACAGTAAAAAATGCCATATGTGCTGGAGCAATACTTGCAGATTCATTTAATAGCAAATACTTTGATGAACTTGAAAAAATCTACCATTTGAATGCTGTTGTTAAAAACTATAATGATCAAACAAATGAAGATCACGTTTGGTGGCTATACATAGACGCTGATGAATTTCCAAATATAAACTGCAACTTAACAATTTACGACTTTTTAAAGTCTTTGAATTTGTCGATTCGTGGCGTTCACGGCTATATGTTTAATCACATTCCTAGATGTGAGCCTTATTACATTCCCTCTTACCACCCAATTGATTTTCAACCCATAACCACAAAGTCATCTTCAGCAAAGATTCCATTATTACGCTATGACAAAAATAAGCCCCATCTTTATTCGGCAGGTGGAGCACATACCCTTGACACTTGTGGCGAACTTGTCAAAATCGCTAAAGACGTTTTAAACATTCATCATTTTAACTATCGAAGATTTGAAGACACGAGCAACAGGTTAAAACTTCTTTGTCAAAAGAGATCAGACGGGACATCTCGTGTTGATAGAGATGGTTATAAGGCGAAATTTTTTCTTAATTCTGGAAACGTAGAGTCTGCATATATAACTAGATATAATAAAATTGCATCTATTTACAATGTTGATGAATACAAAAAATTAATAATTGAAAGTTTGCCATATCACTATAAATATACTGTTAGGTGGTATGATGTAAAAAAATGTGAAAATTTGATATGCCAAGCCTTAAACTACTATTATAATGAAGAATATGAATTGGCGATGTTTAGATTCAATGACTTATTAGAGGTAATACGCGATAAAAAATTGCAAATGTTTATTACAATAAACATAGCAGCCTGCCTATCATTTAGTGAAAAAAAAGAATCTTTGGAGCTATTAAAGTCGATGATGAAGTATAATGACAAGGAAGTACAGCGTTACGCAGTAAAGAATATACAAAAAATTAAAGAACGTAGTGGAATAACAGAAATTGAAAACACCGTGAATTATAGCATTGAACAATACTTTGGTGAATTTAAAAATGATTTTAGATAATAACTGAATCAATTTGATATCATTTCCCCACCAAAATGTTGCGCTCGAAAAGTTAACGCTTTGACTGTGCTGCTATGAATTTGAAACCTCAACGCTTGAGGCACAATTTTCGCAAAAAAACAGCCTGCAAACGAGCAAAGCAGACTCACGTTCCCATTATTTCCTCAAACGCAAAAACCCCCGACCATCTTCCGATGATCGGGGGTTTTAATTACCTATCTGGTGGAGCTGAAGAGAATTGAACTCTTGACCTCTTGAATGCCATACAAGCGTCCCCAGCGCATATGCCTACGGCGACGGAATAAATTTCAAATTTGCTCCTCGTGCTCACCGCCCAAGATACATGCGAAAAAATGGCCTTTCTTGATGCTGACAAGCTCCGGCGAAACAAGCAAGCGAATCAAGCGTATACATTCACAGAAGGATTCACAGCCGCCTGCGGTTCTGCACTGACACCAGAGCTATCACCAGCAGCGACAGCGACCTGTGCAGGTTGTGCCTGCGCCGCTGGAAGGCAGGGTTCAGAAACCTCTGCAGGGGTGGCTTCCGTAGCAGGCGCGCTGGACGCAGGTGCCGCCTGGGATTTTTGATCTGTCTGTGGGAGTTGTTGCGGCAGCGGCTGATCTACAGTGTCTTTTCCTGTGGCTGAATCCTTGTCCTCTGCTGCTTTTTTTGCCATTTCTTCAATACGTTTTTTGATTTCCTTGAGGTTGCGCCCTGATTCTTCAGAAACGCTCGCCTGCATCGCAAATCCCATTTGCCGGGCCGCCTTTTTAGCCTCGAGCGCCACCTGTGCGGGGGTCTTGGCCGCTGCGCAAGCTGCAATGCCCGCCTCAAGAATCGCCTGCTGACGATTTATGCTGGCACTTCGCTCAACCTGCGCTCCAACCCGTGCGGCTTTGACATATTTTGATTCACCCGATGACACCGACACAAAATTGCGGGACATCAAGTTAGAGTCAACAGATGATACACTCATGTTGGCCTCCCGGCACTAAGACTCGGTTACCAGCTTTATCGGCCCAAAAAGTAAAAGCTATAGGCGAACATTTTTCATATATGACCATAACTCTGGTGCTATGCCTCGGGCATTAGATGTGCCTCTGTTGTGATGACACTGTAATCATGTAATTTTCTTCTTACTCTCAATATATTATAAAACTTTCTGTAAGCTCCGGCCCCTCCCCCAAAATGCTGCCAGACATTTGGCACCAAGCCCGACACAAAATTTCCTTCGGAACGTATCGAGTTGTTTCTCCAATCTGCCATCAAACAATATCCTTTTGATACACTTCACTTTGTGCAATGCGACATATTTTATAGAACTGATATTACGCTGTAATTATTCATATAAAATACGATGTCATATTTTTTCTATTGACAAGATATCAAATATCGAAGAGCAGTCATTCTGAAAACTGACCGCTTTTGAGTTTTTGGAGTAGTTCATGAAGTATATTATTCCACTAGCATTTATCTTTGCGTTGCTTCCCGCCTGCGCAGGGCCATACCCTCAAAGAACGGGCAAGCCCATTAAACAACTGGCTTGGGCGCAAACCTTTAACCCAGAAACCGGAAAGCCTGCAAAATACTGGTTTCCTGAGTTCGACAAAGAAGAAAATGTTGACCCCATACAGGCACGGCAAGAAGAACGACGCTGCATATACAAACTGTATGACGAAAAAAATATCAGCGAGTTGCAGCACCCCAACATGACGCAAAAAACCCTGCCTAAAAAGATGCATCAGCGGTGGGCGTATTCAATTTCGTATGTCGAGCAAACCACCAAATCTGGCAATAATTCCGATTCGGACGAAGTTATAAGAACAAAGAAAAGCACCATTTTTAATTTTTATACTGACATGAACGGAAACATCATTTCGTGCACATGGATCAAGGGCACCCCAGACTATCTGGCTGAACAGCGCACCAAGGGAGACAAGAATGAAGACGGCCCTGCCCAATAGTACGGTTGCAGCTATTCGTACTCTTGATGCCCGGAGAATCAGATGCTCAAAAATATAGTGCTGTTCTTTTTGTTTGCAGTGCTGGTAGGATGCGGCGGCATGCACGGCAAGGGATACGATGGGCGGGAAGAAAATTATGTCGATACCGGGACCGGCTATACAATGTGGTATCCCAAAAACATGCGCGAGCGTCACTATTATACATCTGTAGTCAAGGATTATGCCGAAAGTTGCAGCAACAGCATTTTCATGGATGTTAATCTGCTGCCTGACGCTCAGGATGTGTACAAGGATGATGCCGACGGCATACGCACCTATGCCTTTGTGGGCACATATTATGCCGATGGTGGGAGCTACAAGTCTTTTGACGGCAGTGACGTGAGCCGCACAATTTCCCATGAGTACTTTTTTAACATCATTATGAACCAGAAGGGCGAACTGCTGGATTGCAGATCACATCACTCATGGGACACAACCTACTCAATCGATTCCCATGAGCGGCTCTCCTTGCCTGTGATCAGGATTAAACTCTAGAACCACCGCGCTTGCCGTAATTGCGTAAACCCCCGACCATCATTCGATAATCGGGGGTTTTACTTACCTATCTGGTGAAGCAGAACGGAACTGGCGGCCTCTTGAACGTCAGTCAAGCGTGCCCCAGCGCATTATGCCAACGAAGGCGGAGTGACCATAAAATTTGATCCCCGTTCCTACCGGTCAAGAAACATGCGGTAAAACTGGCTATTCTTGATGCTGGCAAGCTCTGACGGCACAAGCACCCTGTTGATGCTTACCTGATCATTCTGCGCAAGCTTGAGGTAATACGGCGCGTAGGGCCTGTCTTTTTTAAGTATGACCAGCACCGTGGGTTTGAGTGGGGATTTGTGATCCTGCTGGCACACAATGCCCGTTGTTTCGTTTGAAAGCTGCACCACCGTACCCACCGGGAATATGCCCACCAGCTTGATAAAATGCTCCACCAGACCCGGCGCCCATGCCTGCCCAGACATGGTGAACAGCTTTTTTACCGCCTGAGCAGGGGGGATTGCGTTCTTGTACACCCGCGTGGATGTCAGCGCGTCATACACATCGCAAATGGAAATAATGCCGCCGTGCAGGCTGATGGCCTCGCCGCTGAGCTGGTGCGGATAGCCAGAGCCATCGTGCCGCTCGTGATGGTGCAGTATACCGTCAAGAATTATGCTGTTAACCCAAGGGATATCCTTGAGGTTATCGTGCCCAAGTTTGACGTGCGAACGAATAACCGTTGTTTCGTCCGGGCTCAGGCTGCGCGGGGCATTCAGAATTTCCAGCGGCACAAAGGCCTTGCCGTAGTCGTGAAAAAGCCCGGCCATGCCCGTATCAAAGGTTTCGTCATCGTCCAGCCCCAAAAACTGGGCAAAGGCAATGGAAAAGATGGCGACGTTGATGCTGTGCCGATAAGTATAATCGCTAGTTTTCTTGATGGTTGTAATGAGCAGCAAGGCGTTGAAATTGCGGTGCAGGCTTTGAATAATCTCGTTTACAAAGGCCCTTAGCTCCGCAACTTCGATGGCGCCCACCTTCTTTTCCTGCATCAGGCTTTTGATGTAGTTGCAGGCGTCAAAATACAGGTCACGCGCCCGGCAAAGCTCCTCGGCGAGCGGCGTTTGCCCAGCGCAGTTGTGCCCCGCGGCGCTGGGGCACGGGCCTGACTGCAGCGGCTCGG
This sequence comes from Desulfovibrio sp., assembly GCF_019422935.1. NCBI lineage: Bacteria > Pseudomonadati > Thermodesulfobacteriota > Desulfovibrionia > Desulfovibrionales > Desulfovibrionaceae > Desulfovibrio > Desulfovibrio sp. The sequence continues at coordinate 7,911 of NZ_JAHZCJ010000004.1, forward strand.
AACGGGCAGGATCGTAGTAGGCTTCTGTATAGCCAGACGCAATAATCTGCTTGATCTGCTCGGCGCTTTTGATGATACCACTTTTGCCATAGACAAACGGAGCATTTATCCAGGATGTTGTGGGCTCTACGAGCCACATCCCCTGGCGTAACTGCGTTACGGATATCTTTATCGGCTTCATGAAATCTCCCGCCAAAAGCCTTGCCCTAAATATAGGTTTGCCCGAGGCAGACCAAGCACCTCACAAGCGAAATATGATTACTTATTACCGTAATCTGATTTTTTTAATCTATCAAATGAAAATTCGACTTCAAATTTATACAGGAATGTTTATCATCAAAGCCCGGCATGCGTGAAACCCGGCGTACCACCATTTACAGGCAGCCTGCCGGCAACTCAGAGAGCAGGAATCCCCGTGCTCCGTATAGTACTATCTCACCAAAAAAGCACACCAATGCGAACCATATCCACCAATCGCACTGCTATAGCAATGTGAGCCTGCGCCCCAAAGCAAAAGCTGCTGCCGACAGCGGTGATGCCTTTCTAAAATCACCCCTGGCAAACATCGGGAATCCACTTATTTTTGAACAGCTTGACAATGATAGTGATAATTGATTTTGTTGGCTATAGGTTAAGATTTCTGTTTTACTGGTAGCTGCCGCGCGCGTATTGCCTCCTTTTTTGGGGCACCCCCCGTGCGCGCTCATTGCGTCAAACTCCAGATGTGAAGTGACGAACGGCATGTCATCAGTGCGTATTTCCATAGATCGCCTCAAACCTGGCATGTTTTTGGTCGATCCCGGCATCTCCTGGCTGGCAGAACCCAATCTTTACCAGCACGAGGGGTTCATCGCCTCGCAGGATGAAATCAGGGCCATTGCCCGTCAGGGCTATGTAGAGGCCTGCTACGATCCCATTCGCTCGCAGATTGTGCGCAATCTGGAATCGCCCCCCGCGCCTCAGACGCCGCTTGCAGAAGAAATATATGCGGCTCGGGGCGCGTTTTCCGCTGCCTATGGGCATGTAAAATCATTTATGCAAAGCGCCGCCAGCGGCAATATTGAAGTTACGGCGGTGGAGCCATGCCTGAGCGCCATCAAAAAAAGCATTGTGCGCAACCGCAACGCCCTGCTCTTGCTGGCAAATCTCAAGAGTCTGGATGATTACATGTACCGCCACAGCGTCAACGTGGCCATCTTTGCCGTGTCGTTCGCGCAATACCTGGGGATGGATGACGAGGAACAGCGGCAGATCGGCATTGCGGCGCTGTTTCATGATTACGGCAAGGCGCTGCTGCCCGCCAATATTCTCAACGCGCCGCGCAAGCTTAACGAGGACGAAATGCAGATCATGCACTCGCACGTTGAACGCGGCCACGCAAAGCTGCAAGCCACAGGAAAATTTTCGGCAGAAGTGCTGGAAGGCATCTTGCAACATCATGAACGACACGATGGCTCAGGCTACCCATTCAACCTTTCCGGCGACCAGATAGGCATGTTCGGGCGCATCATTTCCATTTGCGATGTGTATGACGCCCTTGCCTCAAAGCGCGTGTACAAAGACGCCATCCACCCCAAACACGCCCTGGGCACCCTGTTCAAAATGGGCGAGAACGCCTGGGCGCCCGGCTATGCCGAACATTTCATCAAGATGGTGGGCATATTCCCCATTGGCACGGCGGTGGTGCTCTCCAACGGGCAAAAGGGCATTGTGTGCCATTCCGACCCCTATGCGCCCTCATTACCGCGCGTACTGCTGGTCAGGGATTGCGAGCACGGCGTCAAACCGCTCCGCATCATCGACCTGTGGCGACAAAAAAGCATTTCGGTCAACAGATCACTTTCCAAAATTGAAACAGCCTATTGGGATATTGCCGCCCTGCTTGATTCCGCGCACGAAGACGATGCATAGCAGCGTAAACCGCAGCAACTGGCGCTTGTTCTGTGAACCATGCGCGGACAACGTCTTTTCACTTAGGATTACAAGGTTCCTTTGTCGCGTTCGGCTTTGAAAAAACAACCATCCTGGAGGCTGTATGGCGTGGCTTTATCTTGTGCTGGCGGGCTTTCTTGAAATCGGCTGGCCCATCGGCCTCAAACTGGGCTGGACAGAAGAAGGACTGCGCGTGTTGTGGCTCGCCTTTGCCATTGCCTGTATTCTGTGCAGCGGCATGATGCTGCTGATGGCCCAAAGGGAAATACCAATGGGCACGGCCTATGCGGTATGGACGGGCATTGGCGCTGTGGGCACCTTTGTGGTGGGCATTGTTGCCTTTGGCGATGCGGCTACTCCCTTGCGCATGGCCTCTGCCGGTTTGATTATTGCCGGGGTGATCGGCCTTAAATTCGCCTGATTCCTGCCTTGGGGCAGCCGGATAAAATTGGCGGGGCTGCGGCGCTCAATCATGTTGCGCCACTGCCCCGCCTTTTATTTTGCCCATGCAGCCGGGCGCATCCGCCAGACTCCACTCCAAGGCTTGCCCATTCGGGCTACTTTGTCAGACTCTTCAGTTCAGCTTCAGATTGCGCAATGGCTATGCGCGTACCGGGCTGGATGAGGCCCAGAATTTTGACCATTGCTTCTTCCGGCACGCTGATGCAGCCGGAGGTGGGCTTGTCTTGCGAGCAGTGCAGAAAAATTGCCGAGCCAGCGCCCTTGACGATCTTATCCGTATTATACTCGACCACGGCTACATATTTGTAGGCCACGGTTTCTTTGGACAGATCTTCGGCAGATTTCCAGTCAACGGGCTTTGTATCCTTTGTGACCCACTGGTTGTAGCGGGCTGAGGCAACGTCATCCACCCACTTTTCGTCGCCTGCAAGCTTGGTATAGGCAATGTTCACCACAGGGGGCGTAGCCAGCCCAAAACCGCGCCGGATTTCATACACGCCCACGGGCGTTTTGCCATCGCCTTCGCGCTTGTCCACGCTGCAACCGTTTCTGCCCACATAGGCCGGTGTGCGCAACAGCTCCTGCCGGGTGCCGTTGGCTGTGGAGTACACCACCAGAGTGCCCGTGGTGCCAGGGGCGACAACATCAATCTCGGTTGTGGCGGCCTGGCACTGGCTTATGCCGCTGCTGCCGCAAACCAGCACAAAAAGAAGAAGACAAGCCGAAAATAGATATTTTTGCATGGTGCCTCTGAAATGTTTGTACAAGCTTGCTGATCCTTTGCCCCGCCGTTACGCAACGAAAAGATGCACGAGCCATTTTCCACGCGACAGCGCGGCATACCTGCTACCCGCTCGTTTACTGCTATCGCGATTCGCGGGCATATTCAACAGCAGAACACCTTACTAAAACAGGAAATATCCCCGCATGTCGCAAAAAGCCCCGACCAGTGAGGAACTGGTCGGGGCTTTTTGCAGACGCATAATGGCAGAAGGTTATTCTGCCTCACGCGCATCAGTAATCTTTGATTTCCAGATACACAAGAGTCTGGTTCAAGAGCTGGTAGGCTATTTCGCCAAACGTAACAGGCCCGACAAAGGCACCTGTTTTCTTGTTTTCAAGATTGGAGAACAGGTAGTTCAAAATACAGTTGCACGAGAACACAACCTTGTCTGTATCCGAACCCATTACCTTGCTTACATGCGCATCAAAGGCCGCCACGTAATCCGCAATCGGCTTTGCATGTTTATAGCGGATGCCGCTGAAAACCGGCGCATAAAAGTGCACCATGTTTTCCGCCTCGTTTATGCACTGAAAGCTGATGTTTACCAACGCGCCATAGTAGTCGGCAACGATTGGCAGCCTGGTATCCAGATTGTGTTCTTTGAGGTAGGCAGCGAAATTATGGGGAGCGCCATTGACCATGACATCCTTGGCTGAGAACCCGTCGGCAGAAAAGGTCAGCGTGTCGCCATCGCCCTGCTCAAAAAGGTTGATGATGCCGATCTCTGCCAGCTTGCCGGGCTTGAGCTCTGCCCGCAGCACTATGGCGCCATCTTCAATCATGCTTCCCGTACTGCCGTTAAAAACCTTTGGCGTCTTTTTGCCAAGATCGTCCAGATGTACGCCTGCAATCCAGCCGATGAGCGGCGACATGCCAAATGATTTGTAGTTGGGTGCATTCACTGCAAAGGAAAGGTGCGTTTCGCTAGCCGCAGGTATCAGAATAAAACTGAATCCCTGCTTTGGCCCCTCCACATACACATTGGCGAGCGTGTCTTTGTTGTACTGGGCAATGCTGATGCTTTGGGCAATATCTGTAATGTCTGTAACAAATATGAGTTCACGGGAGGCAAGCCCCCCATGCTCTTTTGTAATAAAATAAGGAATTGTGCCGCCAACCCAGTTGCCCTTGGGCAACTGCTGGATAACTGCCTCTTCGCCTGCAAGAAGAAGTGAACGCCCTTCGGAAATTTTTTTCTGAACGTCATGTATCCCCATAATTGACTGATTCATAAGTTCCTCACTTCCCGAAAATTGTTTTGACATCATCCTGCACGGTTTGCGAATTGGCATTCTGCACAAACAGGTTATACAGCTGGTCTATACTTGAGGCGATATTTTGCGGTGTTGGGTTGTCATGAACCCCGCGCACCAGTCGACCGAGCATGATCTTGGCTGCCAGAAACTTGAGTTCGAAGGTCTTCTTGCCAGTGATAATATCTTGCCAGCCCGCATGGCTTTTGCTCGGAACTTCCATTGGCTCCTCCTTTTTCAACTAGCTGAATACACTTGAGTTATGAATTCATGCACATTCCTGTTCTTAATGTAAGAATAACCACATGAAAAAAACAAAGTAAAGGTTAAATAATAAGTTATGTAAACAAAATCAGTTACACGGCTTTTATGAGCAATTGCATACATATTTTGCACACAAGCTTTAATTTATGTATTTCAAAATCAGCACGTTATAAAAATGCAATAAAAACAGCACATGTGGATGATTTACAAGAGAAATATTACACAAACAGCAATATGATTCATCTTGTTCAATATTACCGAATGCCTGTTGGCAAACAGACATAAAAAGCCCCCCGGTCGTCAGTTGATGACCGGGGAGCGCTTTTCACCTATTCAATCCAATACTATAAACGGAAAGAAGAGCCTCGGAGGGCATTTGGAGACCCCTGCCCATTCTGATGATTAACCTTTTCAATCCCGAAGAGGCCACCAGAAGCCTCACACGATCATGACCGTAAACTGCCCCCTGTTGTCACCATGCGTTACCTGGGCATTGCGGGCAAGAAAATGTTTGAAATCCTTACCCATAAAATTTGATTGGGATATACAAAATGTATCGAAATGTATCAAAAAGGACGGGGAAAATACATTTAAGAGCCTGATTTTGTTGGCGGTGTTAGGTTTTGGGCTTGTTGCCTTAGTATGGCATTCAAGAGGTCAAGAGTTCAATTCTCTTCAGCTCCACCAGATAGATAATTAAAACCCCCGATCATTGAAAAATGGTCGGGGGTTTTTTGCGTGTTGCTAACGTCCGCCTTGAAATAGTAATAGATTATTTGTCGGGCACAAAATTTCTGAGTTCACATTGTATATCTTTAACTATTGACATCGTAAGTGACCTTTGATTTGCATCATCGTCACAAAGATCATTTAATAGTTCGATCTGATTTTTTTCTGCTTCACAAAGAACATAATAATTTTTTGTTTGCCTTCCCCAAATATAGAGAGCGTAGCCAAGGTTGTGGCGTATTCCATAAAGTTCATTTCTTTTGCAGCCTTGCTTTGCATTACGAAGCAGCTCTTTGTACTCGACAATTGCAAATTTTGTTGAGTCTATGTGCCCGCAACAGCCAAGCACAAGCAATGCTTCTGCTAAATTTTTTTTGGACATCTGCCAATCAATGGGGGTAATCTCAGGTGAATAAACAGAAAGTGATTTTTTGAAGAATAAAATTGAACTGATAAGATGTTGATGTTCACTTGTAGCCGAGAATAGATGGCGATACGAAACAGCGATATCGTTGCATACCTTTGCCCAACAAAAAGGATCTACATCTTGCTTGTAGATATGAAAGTTTTCAACCATGCATTCAACTGACTTTATGTAGTTTTCACTTCCCAAGCCCATGTCTGCCAATAGTCTGTAAGCATCACTAAGGCCAAAATTAAGAGTTCCCCATAGATTCGGATTCTCTCTTGAAGAAATTTCTTTAAGGCCAAGCTCAAATGCCTTTATTGCAAGTGCAATGTATTCCGGGTCTGGGGTGTTTTTCCCAACCAAAAGGGCAGCATTCCCTTCGCTGTTGTAAAATATTGCTGCCATCATGGGAAATTTATATCTAGAAATTTCTGTTACTGCAGAGTGCGAAAGTGAATATGCATTCTTATAAAGTTGCATGTCATTATTAAATCTTCCTTTTGCTTGCAATGCAATACTAAGATTATTTTGAAGCATTGCGTAATGGATCGGAAAAATTTTATACTCATTTTTTTTAAGTTCGCAGTGAAGATACTTTATTGAATTATTTATCCACCGTTCATCTCCTTTTTCCTCGCCAATATAACGGAGCGTTTCGCTTATACCAATACGGGCAGCAAAATAACTCTCAGGTGAATTTTCAAGATTTGTTATGTCCAGGGCAACTTTGAATGCTGCAAGTGCTTTTTTAAAATATCCTTGCGTTTTATTAAGTTTACTAATCTCCATGTAGGCATTTCCAAGATTAACATGTACCCCTTCTTTTTCGTCCAAAGAAGTATGCATTCCCACTGAGACCGCCTTTTCAAATGATCTAGCGGCACAAATTAAATATTCACAATCTATCGCCTGAATTCCCCAAAGTAGCAGAGCAAGGCCTCGATTGTTTTGAATCGCTCCCCAATCCTCTGGAAAAACATCTTTTCCAATAAACTTAGTTGCCTCATCAAACATGGAAATTGCAGCTTTGAAAAGAGACACATTTCCTGTCATTTCACCTTTTACGCATAACGAGACGCCACAGAGCATTTTGCATATGGCCCAGAGATAACTATCATTATAGATATCTAACCGTCTTGAAAATTCGGTTGTCTTTTTTATGGCAAGATCAATAGCAACAACATCTCCAAACATTTTATACAAATCTATAAGGGAAAAAATATAAGAAGAAAAATATTTCTTTTTAAGCATTATTTCGACATCGGCTATCACTTCAAATGCCTTAAGAGAATACCTTGCGGCGTTTCTATATCCTTCAATAGTCCCATAGCATTGAGAAATTTTTGAAACCACAAAAAGTCGTTCAGCAACAGACTTGTAAAAACAAATATTGCTATCGCCAATGGGCTCATTCTCAAGTGCTTCTTTAACGGTTTGTATCAATTTTTGTTCTGCTAAAAATATTTCTCCTTCTGATAGCCAGTTGTAAATAATACCATCATCATTCTCCCAGGATTTTTGAAGTTTGGTGAAATTTTTTACAATTTTACTAGCGGACAAAATAACTTTACCATATTTGAATATGTTAGAAGCAAAATTGGCATTATTATCTATTCCTTTTGATATCTGAATATTTATTAGTGATCTAACTACGCTGTAACTTAGAATATTGTTAGTTTTTACATAAGCATAAATTTGATTTATTTTCGCATCCCTATCGACATCTTCAACTGATTTTATTGGATTCAAGTGAGAATATATTGCAAAAAATAATGAAAATAGAGCCAGAAATGAGCTTACAAGGGGATATGAGCAATAAGTAAGCAGCGCAATATCTGCGTCAAAAAAAACAAATGCAGTTGTAAGAAGTATAATACAAAAAATTTTTTTCAAAATATTTTCCCGATACAAACAATTTTTCAAATGAACATATATTTTCAGAATATCTCGAAAAAGCGTGCCCCGACAAATAATCTATTACTATTTCAAGGCGGACGTTAGCAACACGCAAAAAACCCCCGACCATTTTTCAATGATCGGGGGTTTTAATTATCTATCTGGTGGAGCTGAAGAGAATTGAACTCTTGACCTCTTGAATGCCATTCAAGCGCTCTCCCAACTGAGCTACAGCCCCACGGCGAAAAGCAGAATGACCAAAACTAGCCTAACTGTCAATACAATTTTGCATTTTTTTTACAGCGGGTGTTTTGGCGGCAATTCTGCCACGGCTTCCGGCGCTATTTAGGCTCCGCAGCCAGCTCGGCAAGCACCTTGCCGATGCTTTCCAGTGCGCCCTTGAGCACTTCATCCCCCACAGCATACGAGAAGCGGATGCACTTGTCGTCGCCAAAGGCCGCGCCCGGCACCACGGCCACGTGGGCCTTGTCGAGCAGCAGTGTGCAAAGGTCGGTGGAATTGTTCACGCTGCCGCCATAGCACTTGGAGACGTCCAAAAAGAGGTAGAACGCGCCATCGGGCTTGGGGCAGATGGCAAAGGGCCAGCCCTCAATGATCTTCATGGCAAAATCGCGCCGCCGCACAAAGGCCTCGCGCATTTTGTCCACGCATTCCATGCTGCCGGTCAGGGCCGCAAGGCCCGCCTTCTGCGCGATGGAGCAGATATTCGAGGTGCTGTGGCCCTGCATGGCCGATATCTTTTTGATCAGGGTCGGGTGCGCAGCCAAAAAGCCCACGCGCCAGCCTGTCATGGCGTAGCTCTTCGAGAGGCCGTTGAGCACGGCCACCTGCTCGGGGTACTTGGCAAACCAGCCGATGGCGCTGGTCATTTTGGCAGGGGCGAACACAAGCTGGTCGTAAATTTCATCAGAGAGCACAAACAGCCCGCGCGCAATTGCCCAGTCCATAATGGCTGTAAACTCGGGCTCGGTGTAGACCGCGCCAGTGGGGTTGCTGGGCGAGTTCAGAATGAGCAGCCTGGTTTTATCCGTGGTGTGCGCCTCAAGCATGGCGGGCGTCACCTTGAAGCCCTGTTCCGGCCCGGCCAGCACAGGCACGGGGGTTGCGCCGGTCAGCATGACCATATCGGGGTAGCTGAGCCAGTACGGGGCAGGCACAAGCACCTCGTCGCCGGGGTTGAGCGTGGCCTGCATGAAATTATAGAGGCAGTGCTTGCCGCCCGCGCCGATAACAATGGATTCCATTGGAACCGGAACGCCGTAGTTTCTTTCAAAATACGCGCCCGCAGCCTTGCGGAGTTCGGGAATGCCCGGCACGGCGGTGTAGCGGCAAAAATTGTCGTCAATAGCCGCTTTGGCAGCCTCGCAAACGTGTTTGGGCGTGGGAAAGTCCGGCTCGCCCACGGCAAGGCTGATTACTGAAATGCCCTGGGCCTTAAGCTCGAGGGCGCGGCTGTTGACACTGAGTGTCAGAGAAGGTTTGATACTGCTCAGACGGTCTGAAATCTGCATAAGGGGGCTCCTTGGCGTATGCAACGCACCCGCAATCGGCAGGCGTACTCACAACTGGCTGTTTCTAGCAGCTTCATATCGGGGTGTAAATGAGCTCTGAACCCAAAAATGCAGCACATACAGCCGCTGCGGATATCTCCCGGCCCTCATGCGGAGGCCAGCCCGACCTCGCCAGTACTGCCCCGCTGCTGCCCTTGCCGCCCCACTGCATTGTGGCCGCCTTTGTGGCGCGCCGCAAACGCTTCAGCGTGCTGTTGCAGCATCAGGGCGTAGACCTGTGGGTGCACAGCAACAATTCGGGCAGCATGCTGGGGTTGTGCCTGCCGGGCGCGCCGGTGCTGGCATCCCCGGCAAGCAATCCTGACCGCAAGCTCAAATATACGCAGGAATGCGTGTGGCTGGCGCGCAGGGCCGTGCCTGAACTGGCTGAGAACACGCACGAATCTGGCGCATACGAATCTGGCGCTCACTCCCCTGCCAGCGGCTTCTGGGTGGGCGTGAACACAAGCACCCCCAACCGTATGCTTGAGGCGGCCTTTCATGCGCGCCGCCTGCCCTTTGCCCAGGGGTACACCACCCTCGTGCGCGAGGCCAAACGCGGGCAAAGCAGGCTGGACGGCCTGCTCACGGCTCCCGGCCTGCCGCCCCTGTGGGTGGAGTGCAAAAACGTCACCATGGTGGAAGACAACGCCGCCTGCTTCCCCGATGCTGCCAGCGAACGCGGGCAAAAGCACCTGCGCGAACTCATGGACATTGTGGCCTGCGGCGAACGCGCAGCCATGCTCTATCTGGTGCAGCGTCCGGACGGGGAATGCTTTGCTCCGGCGGATTTCATTGATCCGGCTTATGCCGCCCTGTTTTATGAGGCGCTCTCCGCAGGGGTGGAGATGTATCCCTTCCGCGCACTGGTCAGCCCTGCTGGCATAGACCTTGGCCCCATGCTGCCCGTGCGACCGCAGCACCTGTAATATTCGCAGTGCCCGTAATTTCCGAAGCTTGGGGCAGGTTCCATGCCCCGGCGCAAGGTTTTGGTGGTTAGGAACAGTTTGTTCAAAGAATTATTTCAATAATAACAGAATAATAAATTAATTGCGCACAATTTGAGCACCCGCATTTAGGGCATGGATTTTTGGCAGCGGCAGAATGGAGGGGGAACCTTCATCCTGCCGCTGCCGTTTTTTGAGCACCGCGAGGCAATGGGCGTGCCCCGCAAGCAGGAGCTGGAGTTCCTGCCTAAGGTTGCACGGCTGCCCATCCTTGGAATGTTCAAAATAAACATAGAAATTACAGTTAGTTATTTTTGTTTTGAACAATATCTACGTCCATTTTTTGTTCTTGCGCACAATGCCGACATTCTGCCCGATAGCGGAACCGGGGTTCATCCCTGCACCCGCAGGGTCAGGTTATGCACAAACCAACATGCAAATTAATATTATATTTTAAGTGTGTTACATTATTTGCGAACATTATCGCCAGAGCAGAACGCACACATAGCAACACAAGAAACGCGAGTAGGAAGATGGTAGTGTCCGACGGAGCTGTCATTAGGGCAGAAGGGACTGCGCGCGCGAAAAAGCCGCCCCGAAGGACGGCCTAGAAAAAGGTACACGTGTCGTCTGAGAAATCCTGCGGCTACAGGTAGCCCTCCAGGTGCAACAGGGCTTCCTTGATCGGCAATCCGCCGCCGTAGCCCACCATTTTGCCGTCCGCGCCGATAACGCGGTGGCAGGGAATGAATATGGCAATGGGGTTGCGATTATTGGCAAGGCCTACCGCCCGGTATCCCTTGGGGCAATTGGCGGCTTCGGCTACCTGCCTGTAGCTGCGGGTCTGCCCGTAGGGTATCGTTTGCAGGGTACGCCACACGCCGCGCTGAAAGTCCGTGCCCTCGGGGGCAAGGGGCAAATCAAAATCGCGGCGCTTCCCGGTCAGATATTCGCCCAGTTGCTTGAAGGCTTCGTCCAGCAGGGGCGTTTCCTGTTCCATAGTATCTTTCAATGGTTCAAAGGGTGCCGTGGGGCCAAGATCAAGTCGGACTATGCTTCCCCCGCGCTCCACAATACGCACGGCGCCGATGAGCGGCACTTCGCGCGTCAGGGCCTGCGCTGCATGGGGAGGTTCTTTTTTTTGTTTGCTGTTCATGCCTTCTTTTCCTTCTTCACGGTTACGGGTTTGAGGGAATAGGCAAAAATCGCGCCCACAATGGAAAGCGCCGCCAGCGACTGAAAAGTGGCTGCCATGCCGTAGTTGTCTGCAATCCAGCCGAGCAGCGGGGCAACCACGCCGCCAAGGCTGGTTGCCAGGCCAAGGGTAATGCCCGAGGCAAAGCCGATGTTCTTGGCAAGATACTGCTGGCCCAGCACCACCTGCGCGCTGAATGGCGCGTACAGCACAAAGCCCAGCAGCGGCAGCAAGGCCCATGCCGCGTACAGGTTGTTGCTCAGGCTGAATACCGCAACCACTGGTGGCAGCAGGGCGAATACTCCGCGGATGACGGCGCGGTAGCCAAATTTGTCAGAAAGCATCCCGCCAAAAAAGTTACTGATAACACCGCATACGCTGAAAAAGGTCAGGGCCACCGCGCCCGTTGCCGTGGACTGCCCGAAGGCGCTGACCCAGTAGAGCGGAATAAAGGTGTTAAAGCCCACAAAGGTGATGGAACGGGTCACAATGGAGACCGTCAGCTTAGAAAATTCCCGCCAGTTGTTCTCGCCGGGGGTTTCCCCCTCCGCCCCAAGTGCTGGCCCGGCCTTGCCGCCTGCCGCCGCGCCCACCTTCTTGGTAGCGCCCATGCGGGCGATTGACCACACCAGGATGCTCGCTGTTATCACAGCCAGCAAGGCAAAAACCGTCGTGCCGGTCAGGCCAAAGGCCCCAAGGCAGGCCGTGGCCAGAAGCGGCCCAAGCACAAAGCCCCCGTTACCGCCAATGGAAAACAGGCTCATGCCCGTGCCCTTGTTCTGCCCCGACACGGCATTGGCAAAACGCGCACCTTCGGGGTGGAACAGGGCCGCGCCAATGCCGCTCAGGCCGATAGCCGCAAAAATCCCCCAGTAGCCGGACATCCAGCCAATGGCCGCGAGGCCGCAGCCCGCCAGCAGCACGCCCACAGGGATGAACCAGGGTTTGGAAAACCTGTCTGAAAGCAGGCCGAACAGCGGCTGGATCATGGATGACAGGCAGGAGTAGGCAAACATCAGCCCGCCCGTGGCCTGATAGCTCAGATCAAAAGCCGACCGCAAAAAAGGCAGTATGGCGGGCAAGGCCCCGCCGTTAATATCGCACGACAAATGCCCTAACGACACGAGGAGTATTTTCTTTTTGTCCATTGCGGCACGCTACACCAATGTTGTTCCAAATCCAAGCAACGCGCGCAGCTTCACAAGCGCGGGGACGACACTGCGTTCCCGGCTGTTGACGCGCTGCACGTGCTCGCTTAAGCAGAGGGAGGCCATGAAAACGACAACTTTTCCCGCCCACGCCGGGCATGCCGCACCACGCCCGGCTGCAACAACAGTCAGGGCCGCACCTACCAAAGATTATTTGACCTGCGCCGACATCTGGCTGGCGGCCTCTCTGGCAGGGCATGACTTTGTGCCTGCAGCGTTCTGGCGCGGGCAGCGGGCGGCTATGGCGGAAAACTATCTGCCTTCATCGCAGGTCTTATTGCTGACCGCCGATGGAGAGCCCGCCGCATTTGCCGCAACCCTGCCGGACGGCAACTGCACGTATCTGGCGGGATTGTTCGTGCTGCCCCGCTGGTGGGGCCGAGGCCTTGGGCGGCAACTGCTGAAACTGGTGCAGGAACAGGTGCTGGCTGAACTCCCAGACCAGAAGAACGCCAGCCTCCGCTGCACTGTATACGAAAAAAACAGCCGCGCACTGGCATTCTATGCCCGCGTGGGTTTTATCACCGCCGGGCGCAGCATCTGCCCGCATACCAACGAACCGCAGACAGATATGCTCTGGACTGCGGCGCACACAGTTCACGACAAAGCGGCTGCAACCTGCCGTCCCCAGGCAAAGCACGCCGCAGGAGCCACCATGAGCAATCATTCTTCGTCATCGGCCAGTTCCAGCGCAATCTCCCTGCCCAAGGTGGCCCTTATTGCCACGGGCGGCACCATTGCGGGCGTTGCCCCCACGCCGCTTGAGCAGATCAGCTATCAGGCGGGGGTGCTCACCGTTGACAGCATGCTCGAAACCCTGCCCGGCATTGAGGGCGTGGCCCGCATCACCAGTGTGCAATGCGGCAACCTGCCCAGCGAGAACATCACCCCCGAACATTGGGCCATGCTGGGCGAGCAGTGCGCCAAGGCGCTGGACGACCCCGAAATCTGCGGCGTGGTGCTGACCCACGGTACAGACACGCTGGAAGAATCGGCCTTCTATCTGCACCTCACCTTTGCCAGCCCCAAGCCCGTGGTGCTGACCGGCTCCATGCGGCCCGCCACCTCGCTGAGCGCAGACGGCCCCATCAACATACGCGATGCCGTGGCTGTGGCTGCCTGCCCGCAGGCGCAGGCGCGCGGCGCGCTGCTGGTCATGAACAGCCGGGTGCTCTCGGCCCGCACGGCGGTGAAGGTCGCCACGCTTGATGTGGAGGCCTTTCGCGCTCTGGAATCGGGCTGCCTTGGCCGGGTTATCAACGGCGAACCCCAATTTTACTACGGCGGCGAGGAAAATCCCGCTCTGGCCGGAACCTTTGCCGAGCTTGCGGGCCGCAAAAACCTGCCTCGCGTGGATGTGATTTACGGTTGCGCGGGCATGCCTGTTGATCTTGTGCGCTATTCCGTGGAGCGCAGCGCGGGCATAGTGCTGGCTGGCATGGGCAACGGTTCCATGCCCGATGCCGTGCGCCACGAGCTGCGGCAGGCCATTGCCGGGGGCATCCCTGTTATCCGGTGTAGCCGCACCGGCTCTGGCCCGGTGACACCCCTTGATGAATACGAGGGCTTTGTGCCCGGCGGCATGCTTTCACCCGCCAAGGCCCGCGTGCTGCTCATGCTGGCGCTGGAGCAGCAAAAGGAGGCCGAACCCGCCGCGCGCATGCTTTCGGTGCGCGAAGTGTTCGCCCTTGGGGCCAAACTGTAGGCAACAGGGCCCTTTGGGCTTGCCTGCGGCGCAAAAAAACCGCAGTGTGTGTTTTATTTTCTTTTTCAAGCCCATGACCCCAATGGAATCAGGAGAGCTTCATGTCGTATCGCTTTATTCCCCAGCTCACCGATGAGGATATCCGCCAGAAACAGCTTGAAGGTCTGCGCTACACCGTGCGCCAGGCCTGGAATTCGCCCCAGTACAGGGCAAAGCTGGAAGCCTGCGGCCTGAAGCCGGACGACATCACAAGCCTGGACGACCTGCGCCGCCTGCCCACCTGCGATGTGGAAGACCTGCGCGAGGGCTATCCCCTGCCGCTTCTCTGCGTACCGCCGCGTGATGTGGCGCGCATCCATGCCTCCAGCGGCACCACGGGCAAACGCAAAATTCTGGCCTACACCCAGCGCGACATTGATACGTTCAGCCTCCAGATTGCCCGCTGCTTTGAGCTGGCGGGCTTTACCCCCGAAGACCGCATGCAGCTTGCCGTGGGCTATGGCCTGTGGACGGCTGGCGCGGGCTTTCAGGCAGGCAGCGAACGGCTTGGCATGCTCACCGTGCCTGTGGGGCCGGGCAACCTTGAAATGCACTTGCAGCTTTTGCAGGATCTGGACGCTACCGGCTTTACAGCCACGGCATCCATGGCCCTGCTGCTGGCAGAAGAAGTGGAACGCGCCGACCTGCGAGGCAAGATCAAGCTCAAGCGCATGGTCTGCGGTTCAGAAACCCGCAGTGAAAAGATGCGCCTTGCCATTGAAAGCAAGCTCGGCCTTGAGGGCTGTTACGACATCGGCGGCATGACAGAAATGTACGGCCCTGGCACCGCCATCGACTGCGATGCCCACGAAGGCCTGCACTACTGGGCCGACCTTTTCATCATTGAAGTGCTCGACCCCGCCACCATGCAGCCCGTTGCCGAAGGCGAAGTGGGCGAAATGGTCGTTACCAGCCTGTGCAAGGAGGCCGTGCCCCTGCTGCGCTACCGCACCCACGATCTTTCGCGCCTGCTGCCGGGCAAATGCTCGTGCGGCCTTGCCATGCCGCGCCATGACCGCATCCTCGGACGCTCGGACGACATGATCATTTACCGTGGCGTGAACATTTACCCCGGTCAGCTCATGGAAGTCATCGGCCAGTTTGCGGAGCTTGGCGGCGAGTATCAGGTGGAACTCACCCGCGACGATCGCTCCCTCGACCATCTGGCCCTCACCGTGGAACGCGGGCAGGGTCAGACCGCAGGCAACGATGCCGCCCTGGCCCATGAGCTTGAAACCCGTTTGCACAAGGCCATCATGGCCCGCGTTTCCGTGAGCGTGGCGGACTACGCCAGCTTGCCGCGTACCTTCAGCAAATCCAAGCGCGTGGTGGACAAGCGCTAGACGTGGCAAAAAATATTGACTGCATTGGCGCGGGGTTTTTGCCCTGCGCCTTTATCATGGGGCTTGCCGCCGCATACCTGCTGGCCCTGTGCCTGTTGCCCTCCGCTGCATCCGCGAGGGAAATAGCGGATGTGGACAGCCCCGCATGGTGCGCCAGACACGCCAACACATTAAAATATCAGGTAAAAGTACAGAATCAGGTGCAAGCCGAATGTCTGCGGCTTGAAGCTGCCTGCCGCGCTGTCCTGCCCGACCTTGCCCCAGCCGCCAGTTGCCCGGACAGACAGCTAGACCGCTGCGTGGCGCAACAGCGCGACGGCGGATCATGGTGCGCCATCCTCTGCTGCTTTGACCCGGATGCACCAGCCTGCCGTGCGGCTGCGGCCAGCATGCCCGCCGTCCTCAATACGCCCGAACGCTAGGCCAGAAAATCAGATCAAAGTCGCCGCCCAGAGTGGGTGGGGCAGAGCGCCAGCCCTTCGCCCGACGGCGGACGCTTGCATTGCCGCATGTGCGCTCCACCCCGGCAAATTATCACAACTCCCTTTGCCGCATAGACCTTTGCCCCTTTTTGGCATAGGATTTTATGCGAGCGCGCCCATGTTCTACGCGCCAGAACCGCCGACACTGGAGCGCGTATGCCCCTTGCCGCCTTACCCGCATCCATTTTCTCGCTTGCAGGCTACCTCATGCTCGCAGGGGGATCGTTTGCGCTGGTGAGGCCCGGTCTGGGCCTGCTCATTGTGCCAGTGCCGCTTCTGGCAATTCCCCTGCATTTTCTTGCGCGCCGTATCGGCGATTTTGCGGGCGTGGCGCATTCCCGCTGGCAAATGCGCACCTTCGGTCTTTTTCTGCTGCTGTTTCTTGGTCTTGTGGCCATTTTTTTCATTCTTGGCGCAATTTGCACTGACGGCCCGGCTCTGGACAGACTGGAACTCATTGGCAATGCCTATAATTCCGGCAATGTTGACCTGTATGCCTCGCTGGTGGGGCTGTGGGAAATCAAGGAGTTGCAGGTTTTTACCCTGAGCGCATCCGTGTGGGCGGGGCTGGCGCTGTTATGGCCTCTCAAAAGGGCATTTCAGGGCATGCTGGCGCTGGCTGCGGGCATTGCGCCCAAGGCCTTGCCCCTTTGGGGCTGCTGGCTGGCCTTTGCGGCCGCCATTGCGGCGCAGGGCGGCATGCTGGCCTGGCTGGTGGCACGGCAGGCTTAAGTCGCAACATTCTCAAGCGCACTGAGCCTTACAACTAGTCTGAAAAACCTCCGCGAAACGCCGCATCGCCCGCATTCCCCAATTTCCCGCATCCAAAAACAGAAGCCGCACAAACCAGACGCGCTGTCCCGGCCTATGCGGCTCCCGCAACAAATATGCGGCGCAGGCAAGCCCTGCTACTGCTTCTTGGGTTCCTTGGTCAGGTCATCGGCAGCTTCGCGGGCATGGCGCACCAGTATGGCGCGCGCACCGGCAATCTGGCCCAAACCCTTGAGGTTGGTCTCCACCTTGAAGCCGGCTGCTTTGAGTTTCGAGGCCCAGGAATCGTCTTCATCCCCGGCCATGTCGTTGTGCGCATGATCGCCAGCCACCAGCATGAGCGGTTCGATAACCACTTTCTTGACCTTGGCGGCCTTGAGCTCCACCAGCAGGTCGTCCACGCTGCGCGCGCCCTCTACTGTCGCCATAAACACGCGTTTGTCCGCATCGTGGAACACGGCGCGCGTACCTTCAAAGGTCAGATCCGCGCGGCCATGGCTCTGGCCGTGGCCCATGAGCACCAGGGCTGCATCCTTGCCGCGCAGAGATTTGACGTCTTCCCTGATGGCCTGAATGAGTTCCTGCGCGTCTTTTTTCGATTCCAGCATGGGGCGGCCAAGAAACACTGCGTCAAAGCGGCCCGGATTTTTTTGCAGGTCGATAAGCACGGCCCGTTCAAGCGCGCTGAACTCCTCGCCCGCCATGACGTGCAGCGACTGTACGCGCACGACCTTGACGCCGTCCTTGGCAAGCTGGGCGAGGCCATCGCTGATGCCGCCCACGGGATGCCCCTCGGCGGCTATTTTTTTGCGGATAATCTGCGAGGTATAGGCCCACACCACCGGCTGACCAGGAAAAGCGGCCTTGAACTCCGCATCCACGGCCTTCATGGAAGCCAGGGCTTCGGGAACGCTGGTGCCAAAGGCCACCAGCAACACGCCTGCTTTGGGGCTCTCTGCGCCGGATTCAGCGGCAGGAGCAAGCGCAGGCGCGCCCATGACGGCGCACAGCAAAAGAATGGGCAAAAGGGTACGGGTGAAATAATGCAAAATGGAATGCGGCGTAGCACGCAGCATGGCAACCTCCTCAATGGCGCGTTGACGGGTTGAAGTTGGATAAAATGCCGGAGGATATTCGGACTTGAGGGCGTGGGCCTTGCGCCCCTTGCCTAGACTTCGCCTTCGCCGCTCGCGCGACTGGCTGTAGCGCCCCGCCATGTGGCGGAACGATGAAGCTTCGTTCCCTCTTACCGCAGCGCGACTGTTTCCGATTTTAACGGAATTCCCCGCCGACCCTTTCAAAACAATTCATGCGACAATAAAAGTCAAGTGGGCATACCCTGCAAGCCCCGCCAGACAGGCCCTTGCAGGGTATGCCCCGCGCGGGCTGCCGCGCCTGGGCCATCCGGAGCGGCGCGGAATCCCGATTTTTCGGCGGCTAAAGCCGATTTGGCGCGTATTTTTTCTTGTTCTTTTACTGAAATCCTGATAATAAGGCACCTCCCTGTTATGGGGAAATTATGTTTGGAGGCTGGACATATGGCAGGTTTGGAAACCGGGCACGACAACGAAATCAATTTCGAAAGCGCCCTTGAAAACTACCTCAATCCCGATTTCGGCGATCTTGAGGAAGGCTCTATCACGAAGGGCGAAATCGTCCGCGTGGATGATGACAATGTGCTTGTTGACGTGAACTTTAAGTCCGAAGGGCAGATTCCCGCGGCAGAATTCCGCGACCCCGCCGGCAACATTTCCGTCAAAGTGGGCGATCGTGTTGACGTTTACGTTGTTCGCAAGAACGAAAACGACGGCACCATCACTCTTTCTTTCGAGAAAGCCAAGCGCATGCAGGTGTTCGACCAGCTCGAAGACGTGCAGGAAAACAACCGGGTCATCAAGGGCCACATTGTCCGCCGCATCAAGGGTGGCTACACCGTGGACATCGGCGGTGTGGAAGCGTTTTTGCCCGGTTCACATGTGGATCTGCGCCCCGTGCCGGATATGGATGCCCTGGTCAACCAGGAATTCGAATTCCGCGTGCTCAAGATCAACCGCCGCCGCAGCAACGTTATCGTTTCTCGCCGCGTGCTGCTTGAAGAGGAGCGCGATTCCAAACGCCAGGATCTGCTGCGCACCCTTGAAGAAAACCAGATCGTTACCGGTAAGGCCAAGAACATCACCGAATACGGCGTGTTTGTTGACCTCGGCGGCCTCGACGGCCTGCTGCACATCACCGACATGAGCTGGAAGCGCATTCGCCATCCCAAGGAAATGATCACCATCGGTCAGGAACTGACCCTGAAGGTGCTTTCCTTCGATCGCGACAACAACAAAGTTTCCCTCGGCCTCAAGCAGCTCGTGCCCGACCCGTGGCAGGACATCTCCGCCCGCTTCCCTGAAGGGGCCAAGTGCAGCGGCAAGGTCACCAACCTGGTTGACTACGGCGCATTTGTGGAACTGGAACCCGGCGTTGAAGGCCTGGTGCACATTTCCGAAATGTCCTGGACCCGCAAGCTGCGTCATCCTTCCCAGATGGTTCACACCGGCGACGAAGTCGAAGTGGTCATCCTGGGCGTGGACGGCGACAAGAAGCGCATCAGCCTCGGCATGAAGCAGGTTCGCCCCAATCCCTGGGAACTGGTTGCTGAAAAGTACCCCGAAGGCACCGTCCTTGAAGGCGTCATCAAGAACATCACCGAATTCGGCATGTTCATTGGCATCGAAGACGGCATCGACGGTCTTATCCACGTTTCCGACATTTCCTGGACCAAGAAAGTGCGTCATCCCAACGAACTGTACAAGGTGGGCGACACCGTGCAGGCCAAGGTGCTGACCGTGGATCAGGAAAACGAAAAGTTCACCCTCGGCGTGAAGCAGCTGGTGGACGATCCGTGGGGCCATGTGCCCAACACCTACCCCGTGGGCTGCACCATCAAGGGTATCGTGACCAACATCACCGACTTCGGCCTCTTTGTTGAAGTGGAAGAAGGTATTGAAGGCCTGGTGCACGTGTCTGAGCTTTCCAGCAAGAAAGTGAAGACCCCCGCCGAGATCTACAAGGAAGGCCAGGAAATCCAGGCCAAGGTCATCCATGTCAGCGCTGAAGAGCGCCGTCTGGGCCTGTCCATCAAGCAGATCAAGGACGAAGAAGAACGCCGCAAGCCCAAGGAATTCCATTCCGGCCCGCAAGAAGCCGGTCAGAGCCTGGGCGACCTGCTCAAGCAGAAGTTTGAAGAAAGCGAAAACAGCTAGTCTGTTTCTGCTTCAAAATACAAAAGGGCGTTCCCGCAAGGGAGCGCCCTTTCTTGTTGCCCGCCAGCAACAAGCAGTGAGGGGCAATCAAGTCAGTGATGCACCAGAGATCTCCAGGCAGGGCTGACACCTTGCCCCTGTGCAGAACTACCGTTTCCGCAGGTGTACATGCCCCGCCGCCTTCGGCCAAGGATATCTCACATAATAGCACCCGCCATAATCACCGGGGCAGTCCACCAGTCTGCAACCTGCTGATCAGGCCAGCTTGAGCAGTGCTGCACCACCAACAACCAGCAGAACAGAAAATCCGCGCAAGGGCGTAAAGCGCTCGTGCAGCAGCCACATGGCCAGCAGCATGCCAAAGATCACCGAGGTTTCGCGCAGGGCCGCCACCACGGCTATGGGCGCAAGGGTCATTGCCCACAGGGCAATACCGTATGAGCCCATGCTCGCCAAGCCGCCAAACGTACCCACGGCAAGCCGCTTACGGGCATAGCTTACGTAGCTCCAGCCATGCCGCCACAGAATGTAAACATGCACGGGGAGCGCGTTGATCAAAAAAATCCAGGTAGTGTAGGTGGCAGCGTTGCCGCTTTCGCGCGCACCAAGGCCGTCCGCCAGCGTGTACCCCATAATGACACATGATGTGCGCAACGAGATAAAAACTTCGCTCCACCCATAGCCACGGCGCATATTATCCGTGGCAAGGCACAGAATACCGGCGCAAAGCGTCAGCACACCGCACCATGCGCCCGCAGACATATTTACGCCAAAGGCCAGCAGGGCCAGCGAGGTGAGCAAGGGCGCGCAGCCGCGCATTACGGTATAGGCAAAAGACATGTCTACCCGCTCATATGCGGCAGAAATGCAGATGTAATACCCAAGATGGCACAGACACGACATGCCAAGATAAGGCCACGCAGCCTGCGGCAGAGGCGGCAAAAGAGGCAGCAGGCACAAGGCCCCCACGCAAGCGCCAAAGGCGTTCAATCCTGTTTCAAACAGCTTGTTCTCACCGCTTTTGACAATAATATTCCAAAGCGCGTGCAGAAACGCGGCAAAGAGAATGGCGAGCAGTATTGATGGGGACATGGTCATTGCTAACTTTTTGCCGGGTGAATGCCAAGGCCGCGCCGCCCCCCACGCAAAAGGGCCAATAGCGTGAAGGTATACGCCCCATGCAAGCCACATACACTGCGGTAATGCGCCTACAATTGGCAGCGTGATTCTGTGCCCGTGCAAAAGGGCAAATCCTTTCGCGCAGGCCATGTTGCGTGCTATCGGGGGCAGAACTGCGGCAGGCAATCGTTCCCGCTGCCTTGGCCCGCGGTTTCGCCGACTACGCTGTGCAGTGCGCGTCCTGCAAATATAACACGCAGGAGCCGATATCCCTTTTGACTGCAAGAGCAAAAATCAATACGATTAAAATTCACAGCCGCCGCGCAGGTTCCGCACTCTTGCACGGCGCAATTTTTTTATCCTGCCCCAAACCAATCCCCCATGCGGAAGCAAACATGCAGAAAGTTCTCATCGTTGAAGACAGCCGGACAACAGCGCGTTTTATGGCGCACAATCTCAAGGAACAATTGGGGCTTTCCTACGAATGCGCCGAGAACCGCCAGCAGGCCTTGAAACTGCTGGAGGACAATGCTTCGCAGTACTTTCTCGCTCTTTGCGACCTCAACCTGCCCGATGCCCCCAACGGCGAAATTGTCCCTGCCATCCTTGCCCGGAACATCCCTGTTGTGGTGGTCAGCGCCCATTTTGACGAAGATATCTATAAACGCCTCATGCTGCAGGGTGTTACCGACTATATCGTCAAGCGTACCCCCGATGATATGATGTACCTCATGCGCGTGGTGAGACGCCTGCGCGCCAACAGCGGCGTTGAAGCTCTGATCGTGGACGATTCCAACCTCTGGTGCATGCAGGTATCCGAGTTGCTGCGGCGTCAGCGCATCACGGCTTACACGGCAAGCAACGGCCTGGAAGCCCTGCAAATCCTCAAGGAGCATCCCGCCATACGCGTTGTGCTGGCAGACCACTACATGCCCGGCATGGACGGCATCAAGCTCACCGCCGCCATCCGCAAGACCCACACCATGGACGAGCTGTCCATCATTGTCATTTCTGTAGGTACGGACGCGGGTGCGCAGTTTCTGCGGTCAGGAGCCAACGATTACGTGTTCAAAACTTCCTCTTTTGAGGAACTGTTGTGCCGTATTTCCATGAACCTTGATATTCAGGATCTTATCCGTAAAAACCGCGCCCTGGCGGAGCGCGATGCCCTCACCAACCTGCTGGTGCGCCGTCAGTTTTTCTCAGAAGCGCAAGATGCTGTGGCCGAGGCAAGAAAAGACCGCCGCCCCTTGGCCGCCGCCATGATCGACGTTGACTATTTCAAGCAGGTCAATGACCGTTACGGGCACCTGGCGGGCGATATTGCCCTGCGGCAGCTTGGCGGCATGCTGCGCGACGAGTTTCCCGCTCCCTACATTTGCGGGCGCTACGGCGGTGAAGAATTTTGTGTGGTCGCGCCGAGAATGGATAAAGACGACTTTGCCCGAAGGCTTGAAAATTTTCGCACTTCCGTTAGTTCAAAACCAGTGCAGATCGGAGCACTCAGCATAGCCATTTCTGTTTCCATCGGCATGGCCGAGCAAAAGGCCAGCGACCTCGAATCGCTCATCAACGCGGCCGATGCCCAGCTTTACACAGCCAAACGGGAAGGGCGCGACCGCTTTGTCTGGCAAGCATAAGCCAGCGCGAGCGCGACACCATACTGAAACTCTCTCTGTTCAAAGGAATATCCATGCACTGCCAGAACCTTCTGTTCGATCCCGCCCGTATTCCTTCGCCCTGTTTTGTTCTGGACGAAGCGCAGCTTCTGGCCAATGCCGCTACTCTGGGCGCAGTTCAGGAGCGCACCGGGGCCAAGATTCTTCTTGCGCTCAAGGGCTACGCAGCCTGGGCGACTTTTCCACTTCTTTCGCGCACCAAGGGGCACGGCCCCTTGTGGGGGGCCTGCGCAAGCTCCGTAGACGAAGCGCGGCTGGCACGGGAGGACTTTGGCGGCGAGGTGCATGCCTTTGCCGCTGCCTGGAACCGACGCGAAATGGCCGAACTGCTCACCCTTGTGGATCATCTGGTATTCAACTCCATTGCCCAGTGGCGCGAATTCGCGCCCGCAGTGGCCATGCAGAACAAGAGCCGCTGCCCGGATCGCCAGATTCAGTGCGGCCTGCGCATCAACCCCGAGCATTCCGAGGGCGCAGCCGCCATCTACAATCCCTGCTCACCTGGCTCGCGCCTGGGCATCAGACCCAAGGACTTTGATCCTGCAGCTCTGGAGGGCATTTCCGGGCTGCATTTCCATACACTGTGCGAACAGGGAGCAGATGCCCTTGAGCGCACCCTGAGGGCCGTTGAACGCCATTTTGGGCAATGGTTGCCGCAGTGCCGCTGGATCAACTTTGGCGGGGGGCACCACATCACCAAACCCGGCTATGATCTTGATCTGCTCTGCCGCTGCCTGACCGACTGGCGCGACCGCTACAACGCGCAGATATACCTGGAGCCGGGAGAGGCTGTAGCTCTGGACGCAGGCTGGCTTGTGGCAACGGTGCTAGATGTGGTGCAGGCCGACATGCCTGTGGCTATTCTTGATATCGGCGTTCCCTGCCACATGCCCGATGTCATTGAAATGCCCTATCGCCCGCGTGTACGCTACGAATCTGCACATGTGGCCGAACTGGCGGGCGAGGCCGGGGAACAGGCCTGGACGTGCCGTCTTGCCGGAAAATCCTGCCTGGCGGGCGATGTGGCAGGAGAATATTCTTTCAACGCGCCCCTTGTGCCCGGCCAGCGGCTGGTATTTGAAGACATGGCTATTTACAGCATGGTCAAAACCACCACATTCAACGGCCTGCGCCTGCCATCCATTGGCATTTGCGAAGCCGATGCAGCGGGCGACACGCGCTTTCGCATGTTGCGGGAATTTGGCTACCAGGATTTTAGAGCGCGGCTTTCATAAGCGGACAGAACTGTCCCTGAGTCATTCCATCTTGGAAAGCAGAAAGGCCCGGAGTTGATCCGGGCCTTTCATTTGTACTTCCCTGTGGGGGGGAGGACAGTGGAAAATCTGGAGGCGTGCTCTCACGCCATAGCTGAATTACACGCCTTTGGCAGAGCAATGTCAAAAGAAACATTACTCCCGCATCAGGAGGCAGGAGCCTGTGCAGGGGGAAGTGCAGAGCCTTCTCTCGGCTGAGCAGCGCTGCTGCCCGCAGGCTGGGGAGCATCCTGAACGGGATGCGCGGCAGTGCCGGGCAATGCGGCCTGGCCGGACATTTCCGGGCTTGGGCTTTCCTCCAGTTGCCAGGGGGTACTGCTGCGCGCCAGAGGGATATCAGCCGAACCTGCAGGGAAACTGTGCGGCGGCAGTTCTTCTGACTGATGCACACCTTCAACCTGATGACGGGCAACCATGGGAGGCTCATCCATGCCGGGGGCGCCACGCTTGACGCGGGTCATGAGCAGGCCGGGTTCAGGGTCCATAAGACCCTCAAGATAGTCGGTCACGGTCACAAAACGCTGACAACCACCAGCGCGCAGATCTCGGATAATGCGCGGCAGGTCGTCCACCGTGCGCTTGTGCGAGTCGTGAAACAAAAAGATACCGCGTAGGGTTCCCGGCGCATAGACAGTGCCCCTGTTGTTGCGCAGGGTGGCGTAATTGTCTGGCAGGCGCTGCCAGTCGCGGCTGTCCATGGACCAGAGCATGAGGGAAAGGCCAAGGCTGGCTGCAACTTTTTCCGTAGAGGCGTCATACGAGCCGTAGGGCGGGCGCATGAACTGGGGCGAGGCCCCGAGGTTGCGCAAAATGGTATCTGTGCGGCGCAGTTCTTCTTCTTTGCGGGCAAGGCTGACTACGCGCAGATTGGGGTGCGAATAGGAGTGGTTGCCCACCTCATGCCCCTCGGCGATGACGCGCTTTACAATGTCGGGATGGCGCTCGGCCTGGTTGCCCAACATGAAAAACGTGGCGGGGATGCCGTATTCTTCCAGCATGTCCAGCAGATGCGGCGTGTTTATCGACGGGCCGTCATCAAAGGTGAGGGCGCACAGGTTCTCCCGCATGGGTTGATCCATGATGGTGTTGCCTTCGACCACACGCGCCTGCGCCGACTGGGCAGCAAGCCCAATTGCAAAAAAGCAGGCCGCCAAGCATATCTGCTTGAAAAAAAATCTCATTTTTCTTGTGCCTCAACAGCGAATTGCCCAGAACAGAAAACCGCCTCCCCGGCGGCGCATCCACTGTGCAGCTTTTGCGCCGGAAGCGCGAAAACAGCGGCGTTCAGCGTTCTGTAATGTGCTAAGGGGAGGTCTAGCACTCCCCATGAAGCACCGCAACACAAGGAAAAGGGCATTATTGGGCATTTTTTTAACTTATGTTTAAAAATCAGCATGTTAAAATTTTTGTGTTGTAAAAATTTTTTTACTTCATTTTTTTCACTTGACTCTGGGGGGGTGTTTGCGTAGAACTCATTTTCGCCGGGAGGGCAGTTAGCTCAGCTGGTAGAGCACCGCCTTCACACGGCGGGGGCCACAGGTTCAAGTCCTGTACTGCCCACCATCCCAAAAAACGGAGCGGTAGTTAAGTCGGTTATAACGCCGGCCTGTCACGCCGGAGGCCGAGGGTTCGAGTCCCTTCCGCTCCGCCAGAAGTCACCGGGAGGTCAGATCACTGACCTCCCGTTTCTTTTTTTGTAGCCCACGCGCAACACATTAAGGGCCGCCCGCAACCGCGGGCGGCCCTGTTTTATCCATTACGAAAGTCATGGCCCCCAGCTCAGCCCTTGCGGCGGCTTCCGCCCGCTGCAAGGAGCCGCACAACCGCCCTTTGCCTATCGTCAGGCTGCCCGGCTCTATTCATCTACATTCTTGCTGCCGTACTCCTCGGCATATGCCGCCAGAATTTCGGCTATCATCCGCCCAAAACGGGGCTGCAATTCCTGGCACCGCGGGGTATTCTTGAGCGCAACACCACTTCTCTCGCTGCGGATCAGGCCAGCCTCGCGCAATATTCTGAAATGCTGCGAAAGGGTTGACTTGGGTATGGCCCTGTCCGGCATGTTCAGGAAGTCTGAACACATTTTTGGCGAATTTGAGCGTATGATTTCCTTGAGAATCTGTACGCGTACAGGATCAGAAAGGGCGTGCAGAAGACCTTCGACCGTTACGTTTTCAACAGCCGGATGGTGCAGATTTTTCATCATTTTTTCCTGTTATAAAGGCAAGAGGACGGCTCAGACGGCAAACCTGTACCGGTTGTATTGACACTAGCCCTTATTGTTCATAAAAACGGAACTAACGAACAATATACATACACATTCCGTTAACCCAAACATATACTGGGGCTAGAGGGCATTCAAGCATACATGCGCTGCATCCTTGCCCAAGATGATCCCAGCCAAACAGGAGGCCGTATGAACAGACGCCGATTTCTTCAACAGGCTGCAGTCGCCTCACTTGTTTTGCCCGGCGCGGCATTGTTGCCACAGCCTTCCCTCGCAGCTACGCCGCCGCCCGCGCCGCTTTACAGACAGGCAGGCTACTACTGGCTGCAACTTGGGGATGTGCATGTGGCGGCAATTTCTGATGGCACATTGAACAGCAACGCTAGGCTGATCAGCCCCAAGCATGGGCAGGTAGAAAACGCCCTAAAAAAAGCCTATGTGCCCTCGCCCAGACCTACCTCGGTCAATGCCTTTCTTATACTCGCCCAAAACCGCCGCATCCTCGTAGACACCGGCTCAGGCAAGCTGCTCGGCCCAACAGTAGACAAACTTGCAGCCAGCCTTGAGGGGGCCGGGTTCAAAACCGGTGATATCACGGATATTCTGCTCACGCACATCCACGGCGACCACTCCGGCGGGCTTACAGCGGACGGCAAAAGGGTTTTCCCGTCCGCCACCGTGCATGTGAACCGCGTTGAGGCCGAATTCTGGCTCAGCGCTGCCCAGATGGACAAGTCGCCGGAGTATTTCAGGCCCATGTTTGTGAAGGGGCAGGAATCTCTAGCCCCCTACCTCAGCGCGGGCAAGGTTGCCCTCTTTGAAGCCGGCCAAATGGTGCTGCCCAAGATATACACAATGGCCGCACCGGGGCACACACCGGGGCACACCTGCTACCTGCTAGAAAGCAATGGTGAAAAACTGTTGTTCTGGGGGGATACGGTTCATGTTGCTGAGGCGCAGTTTCCCCTGCCGGATACGGCCATTGAGTACGACCTTGATCCCGAGGGAGCCGTCAGGCAGAGGCAGCGTCTTTTTGCAGAAGCCGCAGAAAAGGGGCACCTTGTGGCCGGAGCGCACATTTCCTTTCCCGGCATCGGGCACGTGGGCAAGGCGGGGCAGGGATATCAGTGGTTTCCCATCCCCTATGTCAACGATGCCGTCCAGAGCTTTGTAAAATAACAACCGCTGCTCTTCCCCTGCCACATACCTGCCTTACACCCCGCAACACATGTTTGCCCGCATGACTGCCGTGGGCGATCCCGCGAGGGTTTGCCCACGGCGGAATGAGATCAGCGCTGTCAAAATTGCCGCACCCCCAATTATTGGATATGCTTAACAATATAAACTTACTAAAAAAATTTAATACTGGCCGGCAATTTGCATAAGCTATTGCAGGTTTGCCACACGCATAACCGCACTGCAAGCAAGCGAGGACAGTATGACGCCGACAATCTGGTTGCTGGGACTTTCCGGCAGTGGAAAAACCACCCTTGGTTCACTGCTGCGCCTGTATCTTGACGGGCAAGGCTTTGACGTTGAATTCATCGACGCCGACACCTTCTGCCGCAGCAACGGATTATCCGCCGCCACCCCTGAGGATCGCGTGCGCAATACCGATGCCCTGCGCGATTACGCGCTGAGCTTGCAGGCACAGGGCAAAGTGTGCGTTGTCGCCGCCGCCACTCCATATGAGAGCATGCGGCAGAATAACCGGGCCTTGCTGCCCATGTACCGCGAGGTATGGGTGCGCTGCTCGCTGCAAACCCTGGTGCAGCGCGATGCCAAGGGCCTGTATGCCAAGGCGGAGCGCGGTGTCCTTTCGACACTGGATTCAGTTTTTGACGCTTTTGACGACCCCCGTAGCCCCCACTGCATTATTGATACCGACAGGTATTCGCTGGTGGAATGCTATGAACAGCTGCGCGACCTCACGCTTGACGCCCTTACGCAAGACCGTGAATGGGCCGACACCGGACGCCGCATGCTGCCGCAGGCTTCGGGGCCGTTTATGAATGCCGCCATTGCCCTTTAACGGGCGCACCTGACAACCTGCATAGACAGGTTCGGCGAAAGATGCCGCGCAGCACATGCCCAAGGCACGCGTTGCGCGGCATCCTTAATTATCAATGGGCTTACGCTCTCGACTGCGGAGGCTCACCGCCCGGCAGTGCCGGAGAACTGCTGTGAAATGAACGCGGCGTAGTCGTCCGTCATGCCAGACACAAAATCCAGCACCCGCAGATAGGCCATGTACAGGCTGTCTTCCCTGCTCGGCGCATTGGCCCCCATGAGCGTGAGGGCGCGTGTTTCCTGATAGCTCATGGCATTGCCCTTGGTGAAGTTGAAGCAGGCAGGAATGAACACGTCAAGTAACCGCCGGTAGAGCGTGTAGGTGCCAATTTCCAGCGCGGTCTTCTGCGGGTTGTTCATTATCTTGCTGTTAAAAACCCGCCCCGCCTCACGCATGAACCCCGCCACATCCTCGCGGGCGTGGTTCAGCAGGCAGCCCTCAAGCCGCCCTTCCATGATGGCTTCATAATTATCCATAAACGTCTGCGTGATGGACGGGATCATGCGTCCCATGGCTGTGGTGCGCAGCATGCTGGTGCGTCTGCGGTCGGAATCCATGGAATCAAGGCGCGGATCGTCCAGACAATTCTCATCCAGCAGGGGCGTCATGGCGGCCTTAAAATCAGCATAGGTAATGATGCGCAGCTCGCGCGCGTCTTCCATGTCGATAATGCGGTAGCAGATGTCGTCCGCCGCTTCCAAAAGATACGAAAGCGGATGCCTGCGCCAGCCCGCGCCCTCCGCCAGCCCCATTGCGCCGAATATTTCGGCGAAAAGCCCGCGCTCCGCCGTATAAAAATTGAACTTGCTCTTGCCCACGCCCTGTGCTTCGTAGGCGGAACGCGGGTACTTCACCAGAGCTGCAATGACGGGGAATGTCAGGCGAAAGCCGCCCCTGTCCTTGTTGTTTTCAAGCGCGTTGATAACGCGGAAGCCTTGGGCGTTGCCGTCAAAAGCCGTAAAATCGGCCCACTCTGCGGGCAGCAGATTTTTGAAATACTGCTCTTTGTTGGCGGAATCCTTGAACCAGTCGCGGATGGCCTCCTCGCCCGCATGCCCAAAGGGCGGGTTGCCTATATCGTGCGCCAGGCAGGCGGCCTGAATGATCTGGCCCAGATGGTCCGGCGTGCAGCCCTCGGGCAGGTCGCCGCGCTGCCGCAAGGCATCACCCACGCCAAGGCCAAGGGAACGCCCCACGCAGCTCACCTCAAGCGAATGTGTAAGGCGATTGTGAATATGGTCGTTGCGCACCAGTGGGTGCACCTGGGTTTTTCTTGCCAGCCTGCGAAAGGAGCTGGAAAAGATGATCCGGTCATAATCCACCAGAAAGGGATTACGCACCGCGTCCAGCGTGTCGAGCTTCATGCCCGTGCCGGTTTTGCGGTTGGGGGCCAGCAGTTGCGTCCACTGCTCTTTGAATGTGCTCATAATGCCTCCTCCCCTGCATGTACGGCATGCGCGCCGGTGCCGCAAGCGCGGGCGACGGATGCTTTTCTTTTGTTCCCGGCCTTGCTAGGCTTGCAAGACGTTTTAAAAACCGGTGCCCTACGGGGAAACCAAACCGTGCAGCAAGGCCAGATCATGACGAATTCGCTTTTTGATATGTCTCTCTCCGCCCATCTGGAGCTTTTTGGCGCGTTGCAGACCATGCGCCCCGCCGTGGAAGCGGCGGCAGAGCGGCTTGGGGCAGCCCTTGGGGCAGGCGGCAAGGTGCTTATTGCCGGCAACGGCGGCTCTGCGGCGGACGCCCAGCACTTTGCAGCAGAGCTTGTGGGGCGCTTTCAGTGCAACCGCAAGGCGCTGGCCTGCATCGCCCTGACCACGGACACGTCAAATCTCACAGCCATCGGCAACGACTACGGCTTCAACGATGTTTTCTCCCGTCAGGTTGAGGCCCTTGCCCGCTCCGGCGATGTTTTTGTGGGCATTTCCACCTCCGGCAATTCGCCCAACATTATCGCCGCCGTCAACGAGGCCCGCGCTCAGGGCATTGCCACCATCGCCCTGCTTGGCCGCGACGGCGGCAAGCTGGAATCCCTGGCCGACATGGCTGTTATTGTACCCCACGATGTCACGGCTCGCATTCAGGAGGCCCACATCTTCATTCTGCACCATTGGGCCGACGTGCTTGAACGCGCCGTGGCGCAAAAATAGGCCCGGCTGCGGATTTTGCACACGGCAGGATTATGCCAAGCCTTTCCGACCAGTCATCGCCAAGGCATGGGCCTTGGGCAAACGCCCCAACGAGGTTAATCATGGATCAGCAGAACGTAGCCCAGTTCCTTGTTTCATGCCTCAGAACCGAGGGAGTTAAATACGTCTTCGGCATCCCCGGTGAGGAAAATATCAAATTTGTGCGGGCTGTGGCCGCCTCCGGCGACATCCGCTTTATTCTTGCCCGGCACGAGCAGGGCGCATCCCTGATGGCCGATATTTATGGCCGCCTGACAGGCAAGGCGGGCGTGTGTACCGCCACGCTCGGCCCGGGAGCCATCAACCTGCTGCTGGGCGCGGCCGACGCGCAGACCAACTCAAGCCCCCTGGTGGCTATTTCCGCCCAGGTTGGACTGAAGCGCATCTACAAGGAATCGCACCAGATTGTTGACCTTGTAGGCATGTTCAAGCCCGTTACCAAGTGGGCGGATACGGTGCTGACGCCCCAGGCCGTGCCAGAAATGGTACGCAATGCCTTTCAGGTTGCGCAGGAGGAACGCCCCGGTGCGACCTACCTTGCCATTCCTGAAGACGTGGAAGCGGCCCCCATGCCCGAGGCCGTGCCCCTCAAGGCGGCACCCTGCGCCAAGGCCATTCCCTCGCCCGCTGCGGTGGCGGAGGCCGCAGCCCTGCTGCGCTGCGCGCGCAAGCCTGTCATCATGGCCGGGCACGGTGTGGCCCGCACAGGCAATGCCGCCGTGCTGGCCGCTTTTGCCGAACGCTACAAAATCCCCGTAGCGACCACGTTCATGGGCAAGGGCGTTATCAGCGACCGCAGCCCCCAGTCGCTGGGCGTCATTGGCTTTATGCGGCACGACTACGAAAACTGCGCTTTCGACCAGGCAGACGTAATCCTTTCCATCGGCTACGAGTTGCAGGAATTCACGCCCATGCGCATCAATCCCCATTCAAACAAGCGCATCATCCATATCAACACATTCATGCCCGATGTGGACGCCCACTATATTCCCGAGATCAGCATCATGGCCGATGTGGGCCTTGCTCTGGCCTCTCTGGCCAAGGAACTTGGGGCGGAACCTCTGCTTTCAGCAGGACGCGGGGCAAGAATCCGCGAACTGGTGGAGGCCGAGCTTGCCAAGGGCCGCCAGAGCGACGCATTTCCCCTCAAGCCGCAGCGCATTGTGAGTGATATCCGCGCCGCAATGGGCGATGAAGATATCGTGCTGGCCGACACCGGAGCCATAAAAATGTGGATGGCGCGTCTTTACCCCACGTATGCGCCCCTGACCTGCATTGTTTCCAACGGCCTTTCCACCATGGCCTTTTCCCTGCCCGGAGCCATCGGCGCGCATCTGGCTTGCCCCGAGCGCAAGGTGCTTGCCGTTATGGGCGATGGCAGCTTTTTGATGAATTCGCAGGAGATGGAAACCGCCGTGCGCGAAAACATTCCGCTCAAGATACTGATCTGGGTGGATGACAGCTACGGGCTTATCAAGTGGAAGATGGACATGGAATCCGGCTCGCACGACTGCGTGGACTTTGGCAATCCCGACTTTGTGACCTATGCCGAAAGCTTTGGAGCCAAGGGCTACCGCATTGAAAGCGCCGCCGAGCTTTTGCCCACCCTGCAAAAGGCTCTGGACGAACCCGGCGTGTCGCTGGTTGCCTGCCCTGTGGACTACAGCGAGAACATGGCGCTTATCAACAGCTTGGGTGAGTTGACGCCTGCGCTTTGTGCGTTGGACGAGCTATAGCGGATTGATATTCTTTTAACCGAGCGGCTGCATTCTTTGCTGAATGCGGCCGTTTTGTTTTTTGCGCGCCCTGGTTATTTTTTTCTGCCCTTTGGGCACGGGGGTTCGCCTTCCAGCGGAGTTTTGGACGCCTGCTCGGCGTGCGATTTCGCCTCCCCGGCGTGGGGCAAAGGGGGCCTGTTAGGGGCTGCGCCCCTCCTTGGCCCCCTCTGCACTCCCCCCGGAGCACCCCCTAAGAAACGTTTTCAATTTCCATCAGGTCACGAGGGCAACGCGTCTCCTGCTGCGGGAGCTTCCCTCACTCGCTTCGCTCACTCAGGTGATCTCCCTCCGCGCCGCGTTAATGCCAGAGGATGCTTTCACTTCGATCAATATCCGCTTCAGCCAACTAGCATGAATACTATTACTGGTTCAGGGGACGACCTTGTACCTTTTCGGTTGCTTCAGGATATTTGTGCATCACAAACTTGAAGAAAATCAAATTCCAACACTAACATGCCCGACAGCTTCACTTCATCTACGAGATGCCAATTATCATTCAACCATAATCCGGCGGATATATTACGAGTTAGAAAAACCTGTTCGCTATCAGGAGATGGTCGTGGCGTCGCCTTCCTTAAACTCGCCGGAACGAAAGCGGAGGCGACGGCTGGTGTTGGGCGAATTTGCAAAATACGCGTTTTGCGGCCTGAAAAGGAAGCGCCGGGATTTTGAGTGCAGCGTACTCAAGTACGTGAGCATCAAAATCCCGGCGCTGACGCATTCAGGGCGTAAAAGTCGGGTTTGCGTAAATACGCTCGACAGGCGCTCCCCCCGCCACCAAGCCCTACTCTGCCTTCCTGCCTTTCTTCCCTCTTCTACTCGCCAATGCCCTCGTACAGGGCAGACGACAAATACCGCTCGCCCGCATCAGGCAGAATGACCACAATGGTCTTGCCTTCAAATTCAGGCAAGTCCGCCAGCCGCGCGGCCGTCGCTGCCGCAGCGCCAGAAGAAATACCGGCAAGAATGCCTTCTTCACGCGCCAGCCTGCGGGCAAATTCAATGGCCTCATCGTTACCCACAGTCTCCACCCGGTCCAGCAAACTGACATCCAGCGTTTCAGGAATAAAACCAGCGCCAATGCCCTGAATCTTGTGCGGCCCCGGTTGCAGGGGCTTGCCAGCCAGATGCTGACTGATGACCGGGCTCGCCTCAGGTTCCACAGCCACGGAAACAATCTTCTTGCCCCGCACCTGCTTAAGATAGCGTGAAATGCCCGTTATGGTGCCGCCTGTGCCCACGCCCGCCACAATGGCGTTCACCTGTCCATCAGTGTCATTCCAGATTTCCGGGCCGGTGGTTGCTTCGTGTATGGCCGGATTGGCCGGATTCTTGAACTGCTGTGGCATAAAATACGCGCCGGGGTTGGCAGCCACCAGTTCTTCGGCCTTTCTTATGGCTCCGGGCATGCCCTCCGCACCGGGTGTGAGCACCAGCTTGGCCCCAAGCATGGCCACCACGCGGCGGCGCTCAAGGCTCATGGTTTCGGGCATAGTGAGCGTAAGCTCATAGCCCTTGGCAGCGGCCACATAGGCCAGGGCAATGCCCGTATTGCCGCTGGTGGGCTCCACAATGCCCACGCCGGGGCGCAACAGGCCACGGCTCTCCGCATCGGCAATCATGGCCGCGCCAATGCGGCATTTGACGGAATAGGAGGGATTGCGGCCTTCAATCTTGGCCAGCACAATGGCCTTGGAGCCGACCACGCGGTTAAGCCGCACCAGAGGAGTATTGCCGATAGAAAGAGGATTATTCTGATAAATTCTGGACATATGCGTTCTCCTTGCCCGCCTTGGCGATGCTGTGTGCAATCCAGATTGTATGGTTCAGCCGTGTTGGGCGGGCATGACACATCTGGCCCGCATTAAATACATTAACTCGACTGACTAAGTGATAATAACAGAATTTCTGAAAGGCAAGGCCTCATGCAAAAATATTCCTGCTCACCTGGAAGAGCGCAGGTGAACTGGCGTCAAATGTTGAAATCTGGGATAGCGGCCGCCTGAGCGTCCACAAGATCCTGAAGCGTCGTGCCGCCGTACACGTTTTCCAATGCCTGCCGCGCCCGCTGCCACAAGGGCATGAACACGCAGTCCGGCCCCAGGGAACATTTGCGCACGGGGCTGTCTCCCTCGCAATCAAAAGGATGCACCGGGCCGTCCAGAAAGCGGATAACATCGAGCGCGGTGATCTGGCTGGCAGAGCGAGCCAGCATAAAGCCCCCAGCCTTGCCCCGACGGCTGTCCACAAAGCCGCCGCGCCTGAGCTGGTTGAGAATGTTCTCAAGAAAACGCGGAGGAATGGCCTGCGCCTCGGCAATCTCCTGAATGCGCGTGGGGCCGCTGCTGGTGCGCCTGGCAAGCTCAAACAGGGCGCGCAAACCGTACTGGCACTTGAGTGAAACGCTCATGGGTAATCCTTGCGGAAAAAAGGCGGTGCAACCGCAGGAATAAATCAGCCGAAGCTTACGGTTTCGCCGGGGGCCATTTCCACACAGCGGCAGGGCAGATTCAGGTTTTCAAGCTCTGCCCTGAACTCGGCTGCGCTCTGCGCCAGCACCGGGAACGTTCCCCAATGCATGGGAACGGCAGCCTTGCAGCGCAGCAACTTGCAGGCCAGGGCCGCCTGACGCGCATCCATGGTAAACACGCCGCCCACGGGCAACAGGGCCACATCGATGCTGTAGAGCTGACCCCACAGCTCCATGCCGCTGAAGACACAGGTATCGCCCGCATGGTACACGGTGAGACCATCGGGCATACGCACAATATAGCCCGCCGGAGCGCCCGAATCGCTGGAATGGTAGGCCTGCGTCATGGTCATGCTCACGCCCTTGTGGGTCAGGGTGCCGCCCATGTTAAAGCCAATGCCGTTGAGAATCTGCTCTTGGGGCACACCTGCCTCGGCCAGTTTGCCCGCAGTGCCCACAATGGCCCCAAGCTGCGCGCCGGTGCGGCGGCACAGGGATACGGCATCCCCCACATGGTCGCCGTGGTCGTGAGTTACCAGCACAATATCCACATCACCTGCCGCGCTGGACGATACTCCTGCAGAAGGAGCAAAAAAAGGATCAATAATCACCTGCGCGTCAGGCGCACTGATTTTGAATGCCGAGTGTCCAAACCAGGTTATGTCGCTCATGCTGCCTCCAGCGTAAGACTTTAACAATTCAGAAAATACGTACCGATAGGGGACGGAAAACAGCAAATGGAGGAGGAGCGGCGTGGTGCCGCCCTCTGCTTGCGCTATGCCTGACCTGTCCAGCGGCCAAGACTATGGGCAAGCCCCACCTGATCAAAGATACGGCCGCAGAACTGCTCCAGCAGTTCCTCCACGCCAGCAGGCCGCAGATAAAAACAGGGAGAAAACGGCATGATCACCGCGCCGGCCTCGCGCAGAGTCAACAGATTGCGCAGATGTATGGCAGAGAGCGGGCTTTCGCGCGTGACCATCACCAGGGGCAAGCGCTCCTTCAGCGCCACATCCGCAGCACGGTGAACAAGGTTGCGCGTAGCACCGCTGGCGATGGCCCCAACTGTTCCCATGGAGCACGGCACTAGCAGCATGGCTGCTGGCTCGTTGCCGCGCCTCCACCACGAACCGCTGGCCGGGCCTGCGCCCAGGTCTTCCGCAGCGTATGTGGTGTGCGCCAGAGCCGTGAGCAGCGCGGCATCCGCGCCGCATTCCGCCCGCAGCACGGCCCGCGCGCCATCGGAGACCACGCAGTGGGTGCGCACATCGGGCATGGCTGCCAGTAGCCGCATGAGGCACAGGGCAAGGGGCATGCCGCTGGCCCCGCTCACCCCAACAAGAATATCACGCATGCATTCTCCGCATAAAATATCACAGAGCAATTGCCCCTCAGCCTGATTTTTAGCGCACATTGCGGCGGCGCGCAAACTCGCCAGACTTGGCGCGCCCAGGGTTGGGGCCGGATGTCGTTAGCCCGTTGGTTCAGGCCCATACCTTGACAGCCGCCAGCACAAAGCATATCTGAAATGTTCTTATGCGCTCGTAGCTCAGTTGGATAGAGCGTTGGCCTCCGGAGCCAAAGGCCGTGAGTTCGAATCTCGCCGGGCGCACCATTGAAAGATAAAAGGTTGGATGCAGAATACGCACCCAACCTTTTTTCATTCTAGGAGCTGGTTCGCATGCGCAATTTTATTCAACCATGCACGTAAGGCTTAATAAACTTTTCTATCTCCCGCACCGCCGAATCCACCTTGGTTTGAATAGCGTCACCCTTGCGAGAATAAATAATCTGCCGTAATTCACGATATCTATTTCTCTCCTCAGCATCATGAAATCTGCCATCTTTTTGATTATAATCTTCAGTATATTCTTCAATACTGTCTCTCAGCATATAGCACACTTCTTCAATAGGCTGAAAAAATTCACGTAATTCTTTGCCAAGTATAATTTCAGATTCAAACAGCAGGAAATCCATCTCACTACTTGTTTTTATGATATATTCGAATCTGTCTTTCATCTCTCTATCTGAAGAGTAACGAAGTTGTTCTCTTTCAGGAATAGGCTGACCATCCTCATTGTGCGTGAAGATGGAAATCTTACGGACAGATGACCTGCAATACTCAATATCTCGCCTGATCTGATACACCTTGAGCATCAGCCGTTTGGCAACATCAAACTGAGAAGTGCCTTTGAGCTGCCTGTGCCACGTTCTCAGCCCTTGCCACGCGACCCCTACGCCGCACCCCGCAATTATGAGCGTCAGCCAATCCTTGGCGACAGATATATAGCCTAGCAATGACGGTTGAATATCCATCCAATCATCCTTTTCTATTTGTCTGACCGCGCATTGCTTCCCTCCCCTCACCCGAGCTTGCTGACCACGGCTTCGAGTCTGGTCCGAACCCTGGTTTCCATTTCCAGCTTCTGCTGCAAGTCGGCAATGGCGGCCTCAGCTTTTTCAATGGTGCCGCACAGCCCGCCGAGCAGTGAAAACGCGCCGCCCTCAAGAAAGTCAGCATTTTCCACTATTCCCGCATAGGGGCTGCCGCCAAGGCGTTGCCAGCGGGCATAATCACGCTGCCATTCAGGAAAACAGGTGGCGGTGAGGCCGTCATTCCACAGCTTGTACGCTCCAAAGGCATGCACCACTGGCGCAAATGCCGCCGCCGGATTACGCGGATGCGCATTGAAGCCCTGCGGTAGTTGAAAAACGCTCTGCGGGTACTGCCGCAGCAGCATCTGCGCCAGCAGGTTAAAGGCCGCCTGATCGGGGTAGCGCAACCTTGCGCCGTGACGGCATACAAATTCCAGGCAGCCCTGACGCAGTGCATCTGGTGCTGGTAAATCATTGCGGAATACAATGACTCCCGAATTCAGGTTGTCTGCGCCACCGTCAAACCCCTCAATGGGTTCGTGCAGATTGATCTGCGCTGGCTTGACCCCCGGAGGGTCGGAAAACTCCGGGTCTTCCAGCGCAAGCCCCAGAGGGCCGCAATCAAACAGGCCTTCAAGACTATCCTGAACCAGCACGTCCGCATCAAGCCATACAACGGATGTATAGCGTTGCAGCAAGTCAAAGCAGTCAAATTTTGCCAGACTGAGCGGCGAAAAAACCTCCAGAGCCTCAGCCGTCAGCTCCGCGGGAACAGGCCTAAAGGGCACAAGCTGCGCACCAAGGTTGCGCAATATGGCGGCATCGTTTTCCATCAGGGAATCATCGCAAAAAACGATGATGTCGGCCTTCATCCCCGGATTATGCCGCCGAAGCGCCAACAGCACCGTGCCAGCGGCAAAGGCCCAGTTGCCGGTTACGCCTGTGACCACCGCGCGCGGAAACTTCACGTCAATGCGGCCTTCAAATGCATCGTGCATGCCTGGCTCCTGATGTCGCTTTACGCAGCCCGCAGGCTGCCTCGATACCCCCGGCCCAAGACCGGAAAAAGCCCGTTTCAGACGGGGCAGTCTGGTATCCACCCCGGCCAGAAACGGGCCAACATTGCTTTATCCGCCAATCTCCCTTACCGCGAGGCAGCAAAAATGGCGACGATATCGGGAGGCAGCAGTTTTTTTACACTCCCGATGTGAGTTTTGCCCACAAGGGCCTTTTCTG
The DNA here is from genome assembly GCF_019422935.1 of Desulfovibrio sp. Lineage (NCBI taxonomy): Bacteria > Pseudomonadati > Thermodesulfobacteriota > Desulfovibrionia > Desulfovibrionales > Desulfovibrionaceae > Desulfovibrio > Desulfovibrio sp. The sequence continues at coordinate 46,574 of NZ_JAHZCJ010000004.1, forward strand.
CCATTTCGGCAATCTGCGCATCCGTGGGCGCGAGATGCAGCTCCTTCAGCGAGGTGGGCATGCGTAGCGAGCGGAAAAACCGCTCCATGGCCTCAATGCCCCGCAGACCCGTGATGGTTTCCGTCTCCGCCGGGGCAACGCCCATGACCCTCTCTGCAAACAGGGCAAAGCGGTCAGGGCGCAGGGGCAGCACATGGCGCGCCCAGCTGCCCCATATGGCAGACAGCCCCGCGCCGTGAGCCACGTCAAACATGCCGCTCAGCTCGTGTTCAATCATGTGCGTGGCCCAGTCGCCGCCGTCAGAGCCGCAACCGGTCAGCCCGTTGTGCGAAAGGCTGCCAGCCCACATGACTTCGGCTCTGGAGTCGTAGTTGGCCGGATCATCGCGCAGCACGGCGGCATGGTGCATGACCACGCGCATGAGGCCCTCGCCGATGCTGTCCGTTATGTCCATGTTCGAGCCGTGCCCAAAATAGCGTTCCATGGTGTGCATGAGGATATCCACGCAGCCGCAGGCCGTCTGAAAGGGCGGCAGCGACATGGTCAGCTCCGGATTCATGACGGCAAAGGCTGGACGGGCCATATCCGTCTTGAAGCTGCGTTTGAAGCCGTTTTCCTCGTTGGTCACAACGGTTGAACTGCTCATCTCGCTGCCCGCGGCGGCGATGGTCACCACGCAGCCAATGGGCAGGCAGGCGTTCGGCTTGCGTTTGCCCATGTAATAATCCCACACATCGCCTTCGTTGGCGGCGCCGTAAGCAATGGCCTTGGCCGAATCGATAACGCTGCCGCCGCCCACTGCCAGCACAAAATCCACCTCTTCACCACGCGCCAGTTCAATGCCCTCGCGGATCAGCGAAAGCCGGGGATTGGGCACTACGCCGCCGAGGGTGACAAAGGTCAGTCCTTCCGCCTCGAGAGATGTCTTGATCCTATCCACAAGACCTGACCGCAGGGCGCTCTGCCCGCCAAAGTGGATAAGCACCTTGCGGCATTTGCAGGCTTCGACGAGCGCGCCGGTCTGCTGCTCTGTATTTTTGCCGAAAACTACCCTTGTGGGCGTGTAGTACGTAAAATCATGCATGGTAAACCTCCTGACTGTAAAAAACGCGCGGGCAGCCCGCTGCCCAGGCCGGGGCGTAAACGTCAGATATTTTCTGCCAGCGCGGGGAGCGAAAGTGTACGCAAAAGACTGTCTGCCCGCTCTGCCTGTGCTGTGTCCGCCGATGCTTCGCGCAAAACGCGCGCCATAAAAACAAACATGTGGCGTTGCATATAGTCATCGTGCCCATAGCGGGCAGTCCAGGCCTGCCAGAGGGTATCAAGCCAGCGCAGCGCCGCTTCCGGCTCTGTAGCCCCGCCATAAACCAGCCCTGTGTGCAACACCGCCTGCGAGCCTGTTGCCTGGATGCCCAGCGGTGGAAATACATGACCAAGCAGGGCGCGCACATGCCACTGGCGGGCATGGGACGCTGGCGTATATCGGTAGCGCAGCAGCGGCTCCTGCAAATTGACCGCCTGCAATCCGGCCTTGAGCAGGGCATCGGCCCAAAAGGCCAGATCCTCTGCCCTTGCCAGGGCAGCGTCATAGCGTAAGCCAAAGGCGCGCATCGCGTCCAGCCGCAACAAGGCGCAACCGTTGGGAACTGGCGCGCCAAAGAGCGCCGCCGCCCTTGCCGCCTCCGGCTGCTCGGGAAAGAACTCAAGCACGTCTGATTGTCCGAAATACTGCACGCCACCGCCGCAGATATGAATTTGGGGGAGCGCCTCAAGGCAGGCATGTTGCACTTCCAGCCGATGGGGCATGGCAATGTCGTCAGCGTCCATCCAGGCCAGATACCGGCCACGCGCACGGCCCAAGGCCATGTTGCGCGCCGTGGCCCGCCCCTTGTTGGCGGGCAGCCGCTCAACACGGACTCTTTTGTCATCAATGGACTGCGCCAGAGCAAGAGTATTGTCTGTGGAGCCATCGTCTACCACCAGCAGCTCAAAGTCTTCAAAGCTCTGGGCCAGGATGGAATCCATGGCCTCGTGGAGGTGGGCGGCGGCATTATAGGCGGGCATTGCCACGGTGATTTCTGGCTTGGAGGGGTTCACTTGTCGTTTGCCTTCCCCTGCCTGTACAAAGCGGCCACATCGTCACGCCCCACGCCAAATATGGGTTCCGGTTTGCGCAACGCTGGCTGCCTGCGGCAATACTGCGGCGCTGTTTCCATCATCCGGGCAGCACGGGCAAAAATATTGGTGGTTTCGAGCATCCAGTTGCGACATAGGGCAAGCTCTGCTTGCCGGGCCTCCCATAAACTGCTCTCGATGGCAGAAATGATGCTCTGCGCGCAGGCTTCCAGATTGCCCACAGGCAGCGGGACAAATCCGGCTGCGGGGCAAACCGCATTGAGGTTGGGCGCGCCAAGATAGAGCGGCAATGCCCAGCCGAGCCATGCATCGGACAGTTTTTCTGTCCAGAAGTTGTCGAGGTAGTTGTTTTCAAGCACCACATGATATTTGTAGGGCGCAATGGCCGACATTTTGTCGTCCACGGGGTTGAATCCACGCCCGTACACATGCAGCGCGTCACCCAGCTGCTCCTTGAGCAGGCTCACCAGAGCAAGGCGTGCTCGCTGTGCCGACGTTGCCGTTTTGCTGGAACAAACTACGGAAACAAGGCCTGATTTTTCTGGCACGGGAAATGTGCGCAATTCATCCAGAGATTTGAATTTACTTATATATTCTCCTGATACTTTGCTGACGCCAAAATGCCAGTTAAGGCAGGGGTTGCTGATAACCATGCTGCGACGCTCGACACCGCGCAAGTCATAAGGCGACACCACCGTGCCGAACTGGGAAAGGTAGGAGCGGGGATACTTTTTGATTTCCGGCGGCTCTGTCACAAACAGGATGCGCCGTTCACGGGGCACTATGGTGCTAAAACCCGCAGGGGCTTCATCAAAAACCACAAGCCATGCGCTGGAAGTACCAGCCGATGTGGAAAGCGGGGAAAGGGAGTGGGAGGCGGGCGGGGGCAGCACAAATTGCGCACTGCCTAGCGCACCGTTGCCGTCTTCTGTCTGCCGCATCCAGGGCCAAGACGCGTGGATGGTGGCAAAATAGCACAGGGTGGAACTTTCAGCCACAAAGGCCTCGCAATGCCAAGGCCCCCGGCCGCTTTATTGGGTCAGAGGCCGGTTAGCAGCACCCTGCACTCAGGGGGCATCGGCGATGGGTGTTGAAAATCGCTTTAATGCTCAACGGCATAGATATTGCGGAACACAATGCCATTATCCTGGCTGCGCACCTCAAGAATGACCTGAGCGTTGGTGAGGCTCATGGGGTGCTCGGCAGAAGCAACCATGACAGCGCGCTTGAACCGGCTGATACGAAAACTGCCCACATCTTCGGGCTCAAAACGCAGGGAATATTTTTTGCCATCGGCTGTCAGCAAGGTACCGCTTACCATACCAGAAAGTATTTTCTGGCTGTCGGTATTGCGCAGATCCAGTGCAATACGCAGCTTGCCACCCCTGATTTCACGCACCTGCACATTCCCCACCTTGACGTAATCAAGGTCAATGGAGGGAAAGTCCTCATGCCCCGGCCCTTCGGTGCGGGCTGCATCGCTGGCCCCGGCCTGCGGTTTGTCAGCCGCCGCTGGCCCGCCAGTAATTGCGGGGCCTTCACCCGGTGCTTCCGCAGCGGCACCGCCAGTGCTGAGCCTGCGCAGCACGAGTTCCCGGCCTGGAATATTTTCTTCGCGCAGCAGCTCTTCAAGGTGTTCCAGCCGCTCCGCATTGGCCTGCGCCGTCTGCGAATCGCTCTCAAAGCGCAGCACATTGTCCCGCAACTGCACATTCTGCTGCCACAACGTCCAGCACAGCCATCCCAGAACAGCGCACGCAACGGGCAGGCAGGCCATCACCCCCAGAGCCGCCACAAACCGCCCCCTGCGCACTCGATAGCTACGCCTGGGGCCGTTATCCCGCATCAGGATTATGCTGAGATTTTCGCGGTACTTCAAACGGTCCTCACGAACTTTGGCGTTTGAAATTTCGGGATGGCCGCACACAACACCTTGTTATGATACCTCGCCATAAACCGGACAAACTGTTTGACTAGCCTAAGCCCTTGTCCAATGAGGCAAATGGCAGAAGACCCTATTGACCGGATTCTCCGATGGGAGCAACCGGAGCGCCAAGAGGCGCCCAGTCTTCGCGGGCGATACGCCAGCCCTTGCCGTCAAAACGCAGCAAAAGGGTTTTGGTGCCCCGATCCGTGTGGCCTGAGCTGTCGGCGTAGACCTGATTCATGTCGGCGCGCAGGCCCTGCTTGTCAGCCACCAGCCGCAGGCCCGTGATCTGAACCAGGGTGGGTTGCACACGCTGCCAAAGGATTTCCTTTTGCTTCTGAATATTCTTTGCGCCCCAACGCCCCTGCTGAATGGCGTCGTCCGCATAGTATCCAATGTATTCGTCAATACGTCCAGCTTCCCAGGCTTTGCGCCATTTTTCAACCATGGCGCTTGCGGCGTCGCTGACCTGGTCCAGATAATCCGCAGCAAGGCCAAGTTCTTCTGGCTTGAACTGCGCGGCAACAATGCGGAAATCGCCCTTGTCGTCCCGATTCCACCAGAAAGAACGCACACCCTGCTCCATGCCGTTGGGGGCCACCACAAGCTGTTCGCAATGACTCACAGCCAGTGACCCCTGGATCTCGAACTTGGGCTTGCGGCTTATAAGACGCAGCCACGGCACCGCAAAGCGGCGATCAAATTCGCGCATGGTCGAATTGTAGGAATACCCGCGCGGCGTTCCGGCTTCGCGGTTGTACTTGGCCTGATCGTAAAGAGAGGCGATATTGGTCGAACGCGCGGCAAAATCCGCATTCCAGGCCTGCACGGCCTTTTCCAGCGCGGCGCGAACTTCCGGTGTGAGGGTCAGCTGCTGGGCTGCCGCTGCCACGGGAGCACTGGTCTGTGCCGGTGCTGCGATGGGAGCCTGAACAGATGTCGGTGCAGGCACGTTAACAGCCTGCTGGACCTCAGCGGGCTTTGCCGCCTGATCGGCAGGTTTGGCAGGTGCGCCCTTGGGGGCGGATTCCGTCTCGTTGCGGGCCGCTTCTTCCATTGCTGGGCGCGCGCCCCAGTTTACTTCTGCCGGAGGTGTTGCGCTGCTGCGGCGGGGAACCAGAGGATCATTGGCCGCCATGAGCTTGTCGCCCTGACCAGCCTTGGCGATAGCGGCTTTGTCCTGCGAGGGCTGCGGTGCGGTGAGGGCTGTGGCCTCCGCCTTTTCCGGCGCGGCTTCAGGCATATCCAGCCGGGGGCGCTGCGGCGCTTCGGAGGAAGCATCGCTGACCTGCTGCAAAGGCGCTTCGGCCACGAGCTGGCCTTTCTGAAAATCGGCGCGCATACCCAGATCGCGCGGTGTCCATTCCATACCGACTATGCGAAACTTCTGGTCATTACCGCGCTGCCAGTACAAACGGCGCACGCCTTCAGTGGAAAGATTGGATGCTGTATAGAGCTGCTCAGACCAGGTTACCCAATACCCTGGGCCTTCCAGCACGTTGATCTTGCGATTGAAAATCTTGATGAACTGAAGCGACTTGAACAGCCGCTCCTTGTTCTGCCGGAAGGCAGTGAAATTTTCCGTCATGGCCTTGGAATAGGCATCGGGATTATAGTAATCAAACATCTTGACCGAACGGGAGGCCCAGGCGTTGCTCCAGTTTTGCATCAGGCGGCGCAATTCGTTGGCAGTGCTGCTGTCGGGGCGGGGCTGGGCGGTCTCGTCCATCTTATCGGCCAGAACCACTGCCGTGCCAGGCGTCAGCTGCGGCCCGACCTCGTCGATTTCCTTAAGCCCGATGGCTACGCACCCACGGGTGGACAGCGGTTCTATGCCAAAACCCTTGCTGTGAATCCAAATGCCATGGCCGGTTTTGCCGCGCAGGCGATCCACGGGGTTGGGATAGTTCAAGGTATAGGCAATGCCGCCGTATTCCTTGAAATCCAGCCCGCTGGCAATTTTGTATTCCACAAAGTAGATGCCTTCGGGCGTGCGTAGATCGTTGAGCGCCTGCTTGTCGCCGGGCAACTGGCCTGTGGTGCAGGGGTAGGTGTATTTGAGCTTGAGGGGGCTTTTCTTCTCAAAAAACATGAAGGTCTGGCGCTTTTTGTCCACAGCCACCAAATGCGTAGGAAGCCCTTCATTGTACAAAGAGGCTTGCCATTCTTCGGCCTGCGCCAGATGTGGAGCGGCAAGGGGACAACCAATGCCAAAAGCCATCAGCAACACCAAGGCCACGCATCTGACAAGACAATTGACCAGACAGCTGACAGCAGACCCCGCCATACGTTGCGACAATGCCACATGGGGCAAGGCGCGCGGGTCGGTGGGGACCTTAACGCGCAAGGTCCACCAATTCCGCACGGGTAAAGAGCGCAAGCAGGTCATATCCCGCCTCACGGAGCTTTTCCCGGCCACCTTCCTCGCGATCCAGAATGGCGCAAACCGCCACAATGGACAGGCCAGCATCTGCAATGCGATCACAGGCCTTCAGCAGAGAACCGCCGGTGGTAACAACGTCTTCAAGCATGGCCACGCGGTCGCCCGCGCAGAAATTGCCCAGCCCTTCAACAAACTGCCCTGTGCCGTGCCCCTTGGCTTCCTTGCGGACCAAAAGGCCGTTCAACGGCCTGCCCTGCTCGTGAGAGATGACCGTGGTGGCTGCAACCAGCGGGTCCGCGCCCATGGTCATGCCGCCCACACCCTTTATGTCCATCTCGCGGAGCATGTGGTTGAACAGGGTTCCAATAAGCCACGAACCTTCGGCGTGGAGCGCCGTGACGCGGCAATCAAAATAATAATCGCTTCTGCGGCCTGATGCCAGCACAAAATCTCCCTCGCGGTATGATTTTTCTACCAGCAGGCGGGCAAGGCGGCGCTTGAGCGCCAGCAGTTCCTCAGAAGAAAGAGTTTGCATGACAGCTCCTTACGCCTTGTTGGCCGCAGCGTTCTTGAACACCCGGGCAAAAATTTCGTCTTCGTGTTGCAGGTAGTACGAAGGGTCAAAAAGCTCGGCCAGAGCAGCGGCACCCAGCCGCCCGCTCATGTCGGCATCGTTGCGCACCAGCTCGGGGAAGGGCGTGCGGCTTTCCCAGCTTTGCATGGCAAGGCGCTGTACGGCTTCATACGCCTGCTGGCGCGGAAGCCCGGTAGCAATAAGGGCCGTCAGCACACGCTGCGAAAAATACAGGCCGTAAGAACGCTCCATATTTTCACGCATACGCTCGGGCTTGACCACCAGCCCTTCAAGCAGCTTGGTGAGGCGGGTCAGCACGTAGTCGGCCAGGATGGTGGAGTCGGGCATGATAACCCGCTCCACGGAGGAATGACTGATGTCGCGCTCATGCCACAGGGCCTGATTTTCCAGCGAGGCAAGAGCGTTAGTGCGCAAAAGGCGCGAAAGACCGCTCATGTTTTCTGCCGAAATGGGGTTCTTTTTGTGCGGCATGGCCGACGAACCCTTCTGTCCCTTGGCAAAGCCTTCTTCCACCTCGAGCACTTCCGTGCGTTGCAGATGGCGCAGTTCCACGCACAGGCGCTCTACGCCGCCAGCCAGCACGGCAAGCGAGGTGAAGAAGTGGGCGTAACGGTCGCGCTGAATGATCTGGGTGGAGTGCGGATCAACCTCAAGCTCAAGATAGCTCAGGGCGCGCTGCTCAAGCTCGGGCGACAAAAATGCATAGGTACCCACCGCGCCGGAGATTTTGCCCACGCGCACGCTTTCAATCCCGGCTTCAACCCGGGCAAGGTGCCGCTCAAATTCGGCGTAAAATCCGGCCATTTTGAGCCCAAAACTGGTGGGTTCCGCGTGGATGCCGTGGGTGCGGCCCATGCACAGTACACCCTTGTGGCGGCGGGCCAGACTTTCAATGGCGGTCAGGAGCGCGCGGATGTCCTTGAGGATCAGACGCCCGGCCTGCATGAGCAGAAGGGCGTTGGCCGTGTCCACAATGTCGGAGGAGGTGCAGCCCAGATGGATGTAGCGCGCGTCTTCCGCGCCAACCTTTTCTTCAAGCGATGTCAAAAAGGCAATGACGTCGTGGCGAGTCACTTCTTCGATAGCCAGGATGCGGTCCACATCAATGGAAGCCTTGGCCTGAATATTGTCCACTGCAGCGGCGGGGATGCGGCCCATGTCGCTCCAGGCCCGGCAAACGGCCACTTCCACATCAAGCCATGCCTGATAGCGGTTCTCAAGGGTCCAGATACGGCCCATTTCCTTACGGGTGTAGCGATCAATCATGGCTGCCTCATGAAGCCGAGCTGGCGGCTTTGGTGGGTGCCGACGCTGCGGACCCTGTGGTTGGCGTAGGGGCGGGGGCCGCCTTGGCGGCGTTGGTTCCAGAATCGGATGCAGATGCGGAGGCTTTTTCGCCCGCCGTGCCGCCGGAAGCGGGGGCAAAGGAACCGCCGGAAGTGTCGGTGGAGGAGGCCGTTGAGCCGCCTTCTTCCGTGACGCCCTTGCGGTAGCCGTAGTCGCTCACATACCAGCCGCCGCCCTTGAGGACGAACGAAGTGTGCGACATGATGCGGGGCGAAGGCTCACCGCACTTGGGGCAGGGTTCCTGCCCGTGGGATTCCGATGCCTTGACCCATTCCTCAAACGTATGCTGACACTTGGGGCACTGATATTCGTAGATAGGCATGGTAACACTAAAGAGGTCATAACACGGCATGCTGCCGCGCTGACCACTGCTGCTTGTTTGCGCCCCGCGCGGCTGCCAGGAGGCAGCCGGGCCGAGCACCATATGTGACGGCGCGTCAATCCGCAGCCGTCGGAACGCCGGTTTCCCGTGTCCGAAGCTTAGGCCTTGGCAGCCTTGGCTTCGCGCACGCGCTGCTTCAGACGCTCTTCACGGCGCTTACGGCGGCGATCCAGTTCTTTCTTACGCTCAATTTTCTTATGTGCCATGATTCCCTCCAAGGGCAAGCCCCGTTAATATAAGTGGGTATTCATATGCTCTTTGATCGGCAAAGTCCAGCCCCGAGCCACATTCCGGGCCGAAAACACTGACCACAGGCGGAAAAATATCTGCCCCGCCTAGTGCCTTCCCGCGCTGTTGCCCGCATCGTAAAAGCCGCTGATATTGCCGCCAGCCTCCAGCCCGCAGGGCCAGAAACCATGACGAATCAGGATGTTCCGCAATTCGTGGAGCAGTTCTTCCGGCAGTTTTTCAGCCTGCAACACAGGCTCGGGCGTGAGCCGCAGACGAAAATCCCCCAGCGCGCCCACGCTGCCCTCCTCCGGCACAACTTGCGCAGCCCCTTGCGCGGAGGCGGTTGCTCCCAGTGCCGCAAGGTCGGCCTCCGCCGCCGCCAGACGCGCCAGCGTGTCGGCCTCGGGCCGCATACCGTAGGCCAGCCGCGTCAGCAGGCAGGGCCGTGCGCGCTGCCACGGCCTGTCCAGCCCAGTGGCGCGGGCAGCCTCGCGCACTTGCGCCTTGGTCAGCCCGGCTTCGGCCAAGGGGGAACGCACGCGACCCTCTTCAAGCGCGCGCAGTCCTGGCCTGTAGGCCTGCAAATCATCCGCATTGGTGCCATCGCAGAGCACGCGGTCATGAGCTTCCGCCATGGGGGCAAGCTCACCGCGCAGCAGAGCCACCAAGCCGGTCTTGCATCCGTAGCAACGCTGGGGGCTGTTGGTCTCCACCTCCGCCAGGGCAAGAGGATCAAACCGCGCCGTGTGCAGGCGCAGGCCGCGCTCACGCGCCCAGGCTGCGGCCCCGGCGCTTTCCTGCGGGGGGATGTGCGGGCCGTAAACATGCACGGCCAGCACGTCGCAACCGCACAACAGGGCCGCGTGGCATAAAAAACGGCTGTCCAGCCCGCCGGAAAAAGCCACCGCCACGCGGGGCAGACCGCGCAGCACAGCGGCAAGCGCAGCTGGAACCTGATCCGCATGGAAAGGATTTTTACTCATACCTTTGTCTTTTGATGCGGCAGAAGTCCGCATAAACCTTGGGGCCGAGCCTACCAGGTCATACGCACCTTGGCCCCGTGCCCGGCCATATATTCCTTGCACTGCCGGATGGAATACTGCCCATAGTGAACAATGGACGCGATCAGCGCAGCAGAGGCCCCGCCCTCGGTAACTGCCTCGAGCATGTGGCGCGGTTCACCCGCACCGCCGGAAGCGATCACGGGGATGGACACGGCATCGACTATGGCACGGGTCAGCTTGAGTTCGTAACCATCCTTGGTGCCGTCCGCATCAATGGAATTGACGCAGAGCTCGCCAGCGCCCAGCTCCTGACAACGGCGCGCCCAGGCAATGGCATCCAGCCCCATGCGCTTGCGGCCGCCGTGGATGACGATTTCGTAGCCAGAGGGGATTTCTGCGTTTACCGGAACAGCCAGCACATCCATGCCCACCACGATAGCCTGTGAGCCAAAAGCATCCGCGCCATCGCTGATGATATGCGGATCCTTGACCGCCGCCGAATTTACCGAAACCTTTTCCGCCCCGGCCAGCAGCACGGCGCGCATATCCGCCACGCTGGAAATGCCGCCGCCGACAGAAAAGGGAATAAAAATCTGCTCCGCCACGTGCTCCACCACATCAATAAAGATACCGCGCGCCTCGGCAGAGGCCGTGATGTCGTAAAACACGATTTCATCCGCGCCTTCTTCATAGTAGCGCCGCGCGGTTTCAACCGGATCGCCGATGTCTTCGTTGCCTACAAATTTGACACCCTTGGTCAGCCGCCCGTTGCGCACATCCAGACAGGGAATCACTCGCTTACTGAGCATGACGCGCCTCGCAGTAGTCGTAGAAGTTGCGCAGAATTGTCAGCCCCGGACGCCCGCTTTTTTCGGGGTGGAACTGGGTGGCCCACAGGCCGTCGCGCCCGTATACGGAGCAGAATTCCTTGCCGTAGGTGGTGGTGGCGATCACAAAGGTGGGGTCAGGCTCCACATAATAGCTATGCACAAAATAGAATTCCGCTGTGGGGGCAACGCCCGCGAGCAGGGGGCAGGGGGCGGTCGCCTTCAGGCTGTTCCAGCCCATGTGCGGGATGGGAGCGGGTGTGCCGTCCTCTTCGCGCATGTTGTCTTCAAAACGGCGGCACAAGCCCGGCACGATACCAAGGGTTGTGGTGTCGTTTTCTTCACTGCGGTCAAGCAGAATCTGGCAGCCCAGACAGATGCCCAGCAGGGGCTGGCCGCGCTTGACGCACTCGCGCAGCAGCACGTCAAGGCCCGTGGGGTGCAGGGCGCGCATGGCCTGCCCGGCAGCGCCCACACCGGGAAAAATGATGCCGTGGGCGCCTTCCAGTGTTGCGGGGTCCGCCGTGATGGCGCAAGGTATACCCAAATGTTCAAGGGCGCGGCGCACGCTCGTCTGATTGCCTGCCTTGTAGTCCAGAATGGCCAGCATGGTGCATCCTCTGCTTGTTGTTGCCGTGGGGGGATTGGCGGCTGGTGGCGTTGAAAAGTGCATCATACCTTTTTGCTGGTGCGCAGGCAACGCGCAGACTGGCAGGATGCCCCGGCGAAGCAGGGAAAATCAGCGCGCCCACACGCGCCAGCGGTAAACCTTTTGCGGAATGGCGTGACAATTTCAATGTTCACGGTTATTATAGAAACCGTGAACATTAGATTTTCAAGTTCAAAGAAAATTTTTAATATTTAAAAATAGTTATCATGCCATCTGCGCAGGAGGCCAGCATGTATTTTCCAACTGCAGGCATTGAGTGCAACCCGTTTGTTCCTTTTGCGGTGGCCCTTGGCATTTCTTTTTTCACATCCATGGGCGGCATCTCGGGTGCTTTTTTGCTGCTGCCGTTTCAGATGAGCGTTCTGGGCTATACCAACCCCAGCGTCAGCGCCACCAACCAGTTCTTTAACGTGCTGGCCTGTCCCTCGGGCGTATGGCGCTACTGGCACGAGGGGCGGCTTGTGTGGCCGTTGGCCTTTACCATTGCCATTGGCACATTGCCGGGCGTGTTTATAGGGGCCATCGTGCGCATCAATCTGCTGCCCAATCCCCAGAGCTTTAAAATCTTTGCAGGTCTTGTGCTGCTGTACATTGGCGGGCGCATGGCCATGACCACATGGCAAGGCAGGGCCTCGCTGTGGTCGCGCAAGGAAAAGAAAGAAAACATGCCCACCTGCGAAGACAAAAACGGCAGGCTCATGTGCTGTCACGTGCTCTACTGGAACATGAAGGAAGTGGCCTTTGTTTTTCAGGAAACCAAGTATGTTGTCGCCACCCGCGCGCTTATACTGCTGAGCCTTGTGGTGGGCCTTGTGGGCGGCATCTACGGCATCGGCGGCGGGGCCATCATGGCGCCGTTTCTGGTTTCGTTTTTCGGGCTGCCTGTCTATGTTGTTGCTGGCTCCACGCTCTTTGCCACCTTTGTAACTTCCGTGGCGGGCGTATCTTTTTACGCACTGCTCGCGCCCTTTTATCCGGATATGGCCGTTGCGCCCGACTGGCGCATGGGCGTTCTGGTGGGCCTTGGCGGCATGTGCGGCATGTATGCCGGGGCGCGTTGCCAGAAGTTTGTGCCTTCCATTGCCTTGAAGGCTCTTCTGACCGCAGTTTTGCTCTTTACAGCTGTGCGCTATTTGGGCCAAGGTTTCTAGCGCCGCTGCCGCCCGAGTTATTCTGGCCGGAGCGCTTTCGACCTGCCGCAGGGCAGCGCCGGAGGCGCTTCGCCTGTTTTGGGCAGGCAGCAAAGCCCCCAAGGCGTGCGTTTTGCAGTATCGCGCGCGGCACAGTAAAGGAAATTGCAATGAATGATTCTTCCCGGCTGCCCATTGGTCTTTTCGATTCCGGCATGGGCGGCCTCACGGTTTTCAAGGCCCTGGCAGAATGCCTGCCAGGCGAAGATCTGCTCTACCTTGGCGACACCGCCCGCCTGCCCTATGGCACCAAGGGGCGCGACACCATCACGCGCTATACGCTCAAGGCCGCCCAAAAGCTGGTGGACATGGGCGTTAAAATGCTCGTGATTGCCTGCAACACGGCAACCTCTGCGGCGCTTTCCGCAGTGCGGGAGCAGTTTGCCCCGCTGCCGGTCATGGGCGTGGTGGATCCCGGCGCGCAGGCGGCTGCCGCAGCCAGCGCTAACGGTCATATAGTTGTAGTGGCGACAGAGGCCACCATCTCCGGCGGCGCATACCAAAAGGCCATTGCCCGCATCCGGCCTGACGCAGTGGTGACCGGGCGCGCCTGCACCCTCTTTGTGCCCCTTGCCGAAGAAGGCTGGATGAACGGCCCCATTGTGGAAGGCGTTGCAAGACGCTATCTGGCTGACATTTTCCCACTTGAGGGAGCCGCCCCCGCAGGCGATCTGGAACCAGATACCCTGCTGCTTGGCTGCACGCACTTTCCACTATTGCAGGAAGCACTGCAAAACGTGGTGGGGCCGCAGGTGCGCATAGTGGACTCTGCCGCAACCACGGCACAGTGCGTGGCTGACGAGCTGCGGGCCACCAACCTGCTGAGGCATGCGGATAGCGGCGCGCACTACCGCTTTTTGACCACTGATAATGCCGCCCGCTTTGCCCGGACAGGCAGCCTTTTTCTGGGTCGAAACCTCGGCGATGACGAAGTATGCCTGGTTGATCTATAACAGTATTTTTTAATCATTATATTTCGGGTAGATAAAAAACTTCCAGTAAGGGGCAGACTCTTGTACCGAGCCTGTTTGCCCAAACGGTATTTCGTGAAAAGCTAGAGCAGACGCGGGATTCTGCGCTTTTTCGTTGACAGGAAACCGCCCCTAACGTAAGGAAACAAAAGTTCTGACCGCTGCAGAAGCGGTTTTGCTTACGATTCCCCCATGACGTGAAAAAGCCTTGGCGGCTTTTTTGCGGCTGTTTCTTTTGAGTGCGGCGAATCGGCCTCGGCCCCAGACTTCTGGCAGTCGATCCGGTCCGGCTTGCAGGGAATAACCGAAATCCTTTATGGAGTAGCATCATGACCAAAGCTGAGCTCGTAGAAAAGATCCATGCCAAAGCCGGCCTGCCCACCAAGGCCAAAGCCGAAGAAGCTCTTGACGCCGTGGTGGCCTCGCTGCGCGAAGCCCTGGCCTCTGGCGAATCCGTAACCTTCACCGGTTTCGGCAGCTTCAAGGTGGTTGAGCGCGCCGCCCGCAAGGGTCGCAACCCCCGCACCGGCAAGGAAATCACCATTCCTGCCAGCAAGGTTGCCAAGTTCACGCCCGGCAAGGGCCTGAAAGACGCCATTAAGTAAGTGGCGTAGCGACACAATTTTTTCGGCGGCGCTATTGCCTTCACACAGGGTAATCGCGCCGTCGATATTTTCTCCTGCCATGTACGCGGCATTTTGGCCGCCTCTGCATAAAGCCGGAGAAAACACCCCTGCGGAGGGGTGGCAGAGCGGTTGATCGCGGCGGTCTTGAAAACCGTTGAAGGTGTAAGCCTTCCGGGGGTTCAAATCCCTCCCCCTCCGCCAGAAATATCGGCAATTATTGCATTCAAAAGGCGACCCTGACACAGGATCGCCTTTTGACGTTTTAGATAAGGCGTCGGCGCAACAGAGGATCCACAGCAACAGCAAAAGCGTCTTCTCTTCCGGCAGACCGGGCCAGTTCATACGCCTGCGAGGCTTCGGCAAGCCCGTCATCAAGAAGAAAAGTATTCAGGCAGGCTGTGGCGTAAGCCAGACTGGAGCGCCAATCCTCCGGCGCGTCAAGGCTGATCTGCGCCTTGTAATCGAGCGCCAAGGAATAAAATGGCGTTTTATCCGTACATTGCGCTATTTTTTGTACCCACTGGCGGGCGCTTTCGTCCCCTGTGATGAACTGCTGCGCCATCTGGGCCATCTCAAAGGCTGTCTCCGGGCAGTGCCGCGTTCTGTCAAAATGAAATCCCGGCTGACAGATGCGCCCGGTGCCTGCAAGTAAATCGGCCCAGGCAATGCAGGCCTCAAAGAGGTCTCGCGGAACTGGAAGGTCAGGGCAAAGATGCCACTGTTGCTCGAAGCAAGTCAGGAACAACGGCAACTCGCCCAGGCGGAGCGCCGCCACGGCGCAGGCGGTGTGCAGATCAAAGGAGCGTTCGCCGTCATTCGGACGGGAGCTGCTGTCATCAGCTTTCAAAATCATGACAAGCAGGCTCCGTGCGTGTTCCAGCTGCCCGCTTTCCATAAGCAGGCGCAGGCGCATGGCCTGCACATCCGGATGCGGGGGCAGGTGCTCAAGTAGAGCGCCCAGCGCGGGGAGGTGCTTTTCATAAGCGGGATTTGAGCGCGCCCACTGAATGCAGGCCAAGGCAAAGACGCGCTCAGCAGTACTGTGATCCATTGTCTGCGCCGCAAGAGAAGGGAGCATGCCCATGAGCCTGGCAGTCCGGTGCTCGTGAAGGTGGCTCTTCAACACCCGCTGCTGGGCTGCTTTGCCGATTTTCTCTGCAATGGCCGGACGCGCAGCCAGAAAGGAAAGAAGATCGTCCAGCTCGAGAGCATGCTTATATGTCAGGACCTCACTGCCAGGCTCAAAATTTACCGCCAAATCTTCGCCAATGTCTTCGGTGAGCACACAACAACCGCAGGAAGCACCTTCCATGATACGGAAGTTGAATTCCCGGCAAATGGATTCATTGGGCAGTGTGCGGGTGTCGTCATACAAAGCCAGCATGTCCTGAAAAGAAAGAATGCAGGGGACGACACCATGCCTCTGCTCCAGCAGCTGCGCAAAACGGAAACGCTGGAGCCGATTCTGATCGATACGCCCTACGAACGAGGCCGCATGACTGCGCGCGCCATGAGGACGCCACTGACGGGCAGAGCCTGGAATGGCAAGACTGCGTACGTCCCGCAGCCTCCATTCCCCTGGCATTGCGGCGAACAGGCTCTTATGGGGTGTAAGCACCACATCAAATAGCCTCCCGTACCATCGCTGCCAGAAAAGATTGAGATGACTGTCTACCGCCCAAAATATCTTGGGGCAGCCCAGCTCGGCCAAACCGCTCAAAAAAATCCTGCGGCCAATATGCTCCATCTGGATGACCACATCCGGCCGAAAGATTCCTCCTTCTGACGAGGAATCTTCCAATAACCGTTGCACAGGCACAATACCGGCGGCATCAAGATTAACTCTCCGCACATTGTGCCCTGGCATTTCCCCAAGGTCATAATCAATCAACAGAATATTCATACACCTTTGCAGCCGGGTTGATATCTGACAAAAAATCTGAATCCCGTGACTGCGCGCAAAAGCTCATTCAGCAATCTGCGGCACATGGAGATTCCTGCCCTGCGCCACCGTAATGCACTTTCCTTTCAGACGCTATCATTCATTACTGCAGCTGCATTCTACAAGTGAAACGTCGCAATTTGACCATCTTTACACGACTCACGCGCTGTACTCATGCCCTTTTGCTCCAACGTGCGCTTAGCCCACTGGTCATCCCGCATATTGGCTGTTATGTTGCAGCAATCACCGCAATACTGGAACGCAGCATGCCAACCACTCTCATCCAACAAGTAGCAAGAACGCTTGCGCCCCATCCAGAAATCCAGTTGGCGTTCGTGTTTGGCTCCGCAGCCCGTGACACTCTGCGGCCCGACAGCGATGTGGACGTGGCTGTACTTGCGGCATCTCAACTCTCGCCCGAGGCGCGGCTTGAACTCATGGCAGAGCTTAGCCTTGCCGTGAAGCGCGAAGTTGACCTTGTTGACCTGTCCACGGCCTGGGGGCTGATTTTACGTCAGGTGCTGACCACAGGCACACTGGCCCTCAAGCGGTCAGACACTGCACATGCCATGCTGCTCAAGCGCATGCTTTTTGATCAGGCGGACATGGAGCCGCTACGCCAAAGAATCATTGAAAAAAGTCTGGAACGGGGGTTCTGATGGATACGGATGTCATCAAGGCAAAGCTTGTTTCACTCCAGCGCTGCATGGAGCGCATCCGCCAGAAAACCCCGGCAAATGCGCAGCAACTCGCAGAGGACTTTGACCTCCAGGACATTCTCATTCTGAACCTGCAACGCGCAGTGCAGATCAGCATTGATATTGCCACCAGCATCCTTGCCGACTCCCCAGCGGTGCCTTCAACGATGGCGGAGGCCTTTTTGCTGCTGCACCGGCAGGGGGTACTCTCCGAAGCTGTAGCGCGCAAACTCGCCACGAGCGTTGGCCTGCGCAATATCGCCGTGCATGAATACACCAGTCTGGACTGGAATGTGGTCTACGCCGTGGCGCATACGCACATTGAAGACTTTGCGGAATTTGGCCGCGAGATCAGCGCCTGGGTGAAATCGCGGGCATAAATGCTTGCTCATTGCCTTATACAATCGAGAACAGCATGCAAGACCTGTCTTCGTTGCGAGATCAGCTCAGAGCGCAATACCCCGGTATCAGCATTGGGAAAAATTTAAAATTCTTGAGACAGAACTGTCCAATGTTTCAAGGTACATCAATATCTGCGAAGATAATCTAAAAACACATTCCTTTGAGCTTTCTGCCCTCATTCTTCGGGCTTGCACAGACGTAGAAATCATTCGCAAACGTATGACTGAGAAAAAAGATAACGGGAGCGCGGCAACGCGACTGTTTGAGCTATATCCCGACATCCGTGATGCTGAAGTTTTTTTGCCCTTATGGTCACTTACGGTTGCACCGTGGTAAAGCCTACCGGACAGCAAGCCTGACTGGTGGAAAGCCTACGAAGACATAAAGATGACAATCGCTCATCAATACAGGCTGGAAACCTTGAATATTTTTTGAAATCTCTTTCTGGCTTATATATTTTATTACTTTATTATGATCGGCTCCTTTATTCAAATAAAGATGGCAACAAAGACAGTATATATTTTGAGTATGCTGCTATTGAAAGCACATATTTCAAAGCGAGATCTCCCAATATCCACTTGGATATAACTGGTTGGGGCAATATTGCTGTTATTACATGGAGTTCACACGAGTCTCCATAAATATTTATAATATTTAATCTATTATTATAAGTTAGTTGCCCACAAAAACGGCATCGACCACCAAAATAGCCGATGCCGTTAGCGCTACCTCAAAGGCAAAAGGCTGTTGGATACCTAGCACCCCTGCGTATAGAACAAAGCCAGCCCGCCGCGCGCAGTTTCGCGGTAGTCGTCCTTCATGTCGCGGCCTGTCTGGTTCATGGTGCGGATGCAGAGGTCAAGCCCCACAGGGTGCTTGGTGCCCTGCCCGGTGCGGGCCATCATCCAGGCGTTCCATGACTTCACTGAGCTCATGGCGTTGCGCGAAATACAGGGAATCTGCACATAGCCACCCACAGGGTCGCAGGTCATGCCCAGGTGGTGCTCCAGCGCAAATTCCGCCGCATTTTCAACCACATCGGGCGTTTCGCCCATCACCTGCGACAGCATGGCAGCCGCCATACTTGAGGCAGAGCCGATCTCGCCCTGACAGCCCACGTCCGCGCCCGCCACACTGGCGTGCCGCTTGATGAGTGTACCCACCATGGAGGCCACCAGCAGGCCGTCCACAAGGTCGGCCTCTGTTTTGCCACGCTCCTTGATGAGCATGTGCACCACCGCAGGCATGACCCCGGCCGAACCTGCCGTAGGCGCTGTCACAATGGGGTGGCCCATGGCGTTTTCTTCCGACCCGGCCTGCCCGTAGGCCGACAGCCGCGCCGCAAAGGCATCCGCTGGCTCTGGCGAGCTGGCGGCCTGCTCCAGCATGAGCTTGGCCCGGCGCTCCAGACCAAACGGCCCCTTGAGTTTGCCTTCCAGCCCAAGGCCCGTGGCGGCGCAACTGTCCATCACGTGGATGATGCGCTGCGCGCCCTGCCGGATGTTCTGTTCCGACTGCCCGGTGATGGCCATTTCGTTTTCCAGCATAATGAGCGGGATGCTCTTGCCCGTGTTCTTCACGATTTCAAGCAAACCATTCATGGAATCAAAGGCATGCACGGGCTTGCCTTTGTCCGGGGCCTTCCAGCCCTTCCACTGCAAAAATCCGCCGCCCACGGAATAGTATTCACGCGAAGCAAGCTGCTTGCCCTTGCCCAACAACTCAATGATCAGCACGTTGCTGAACGGGGCCTCGATGGTGCCCTGCTCAAAGATCACGTCCGAATCCTTGAGCGGAATCCGGGCCGGGCCAAGCACTACCGTGCGAGTGTCGTCCGGTTTTACAAAAAGGTTGTCCAGAAATTCGGCCTTGCATTCATCGGGCTTTTGCCCGAGCAGACCCGCCGCCACGGCGCGGTCAGTGCCGTGCCCCTTGCCCGTGGCCGAGAGGCTGCCGTACAGATGCACCTTGACGGCGTCCGCCTGAGCAAGCTGCTCCTGCGGCAACTGGGCGCACAGATGGATAAAGTCATTACCTGCCGACATGGGCGCGATGGTGTGCGAACTGGAGGGGCCAGGGCCAATCTTGAACATCTCGAACACGGTCACATCAATGGGATTGGCGCACACGCCACCCGGTTTCCACAGGGGGTCAAAACCTGCCCACGTGAGTGAGGGCAAGCACAGGCCCGCGCCCGTCACAGCCATTGATTGCAGGAAACGCCGACGATTACAGTACATACACGCATCCTCCTGAGTTATCTGGCAGATTGCGAAGCCTACTGCCGGGGCTTTTTATACGAGACCGGGCCGGTGGAATAGTTGGTGCGGGGCAGCCATGCATCAGGGTAGCCGATGTTCTGGGCCATTTTGTCCGGGCTGTTGAGAAAACCCTGACAGTGCCGCGCCACCAGTTGGGGGAAAAATTCTCGCCAGTCGCGCAACGCGCCCTCTGCCTGCGCCCGCAGTGCCTTGGCAAAGGCAGCCTGCGCCTGCGCCGGGGATGATGCCGCCTTGGGGGCCAGTTCCTTTTGCAGCGCGGCTACGCGGGCGGCAAAGGCGGCTTCCATGCTGGCAGCTCTGGTCTGAATCTCCTGAGAAATCACGTCGTAACGGATGTTGGCGTAATCGCTCACCAGGGAATAGGCCCACCATGCGGAATCATTGGCAAAGCGGCGGGTGTCGCCCTGTTCGTAGCCTGCGGGCATGGGGCCGACCGCCAGCGGCACAAAGACAGATTCCGCCGCCGGAGCGAGCGCAACCCAGCACACCAGCGCGAGCGGTTCCGGCACATCGGGCCGATACTGCGCAATGGTCGTGTAGCCCACATAGTACATGCCCATGGGCCGTTCCCACGCGCCTTCAAGCTTGGTGGTCGGGCTCACGTCGCCGCTGGGATCCTTGGGGCCGATAATGCGGTTGGGATTACCAAACGGCCCCGCCGCAGTGCCCTTGGTGAGGTCGAATTCCGTTCCCTCGTAGTGGTCGCGGTGCATGCGCTTGATGTCGTTCAGGCTCAGCAGCTTGTCCGGCTTGACGGAAAAGGGATAGGCGCGAGTTGCGCCGTTTTCCACCCATGCGGGCAGCTTCAGCGAAGGAGCCGCCAGAGAGAGCGCCCGCCACACGCGCCGCAGCGAATAGTAGGGGTGGTTATATTCGCCATCGCTCACAGTGGTCAGCCAGTCCAGAGGCTTGGACGCGTCCTTGGGGCTGCGCATGTTGTACTTGTCCACCGTGGCAAACAGGCTTTTGCCGTACATCTGGTCGGGGTTGCCGGGCGTGATGTCGCGGATGCGAAATTCGTTGGCCGCCACAAAAAACTGACCGTCAGGCACGCGCTGGGCCACCCACAGGCCGCCGGTTCCCGCCGGGGAAGGGGCCATTTCCATAACCCAGGCTTCGTTTTTGTCGGCCACGGGCAGGGTTTCGCCCGTTCCGTAGTAGCCATACTGCTCAATGAGCGCGCCCATCAGCTCAATGGCCTCGCGGGCGGTTTTGCAGCGTTCCAGCGCCACGCGCGCCAGCTCGGATGAATAGAAAATGCGCTTGCCCGGCTCTGCCGTGCAGGTATTGTGCGCCCCATCTGTGCACTCGCCAAACATGAGGCCATGCTCGTTCATGATGGCGTAGTTGCCGTCAATATAGGCAAAGGTGTGCCGCACCTGAGGGATAAAACCGATGGCAACCGTGCGCGGCGTATCCGGGTGGTTATAGCCCGGCGCGCGCTTGGGGTCGGAAAGGCGAGGAACAAGAAAAGTATTGGTGGCGGGATTTTCCTTCACCGCCACGGCGGAATCATATACCGGGCGCTGCGCGCCTTCCGGCCAGTCGCGGGCGGGAACGTATACAATGGACTGGTCGTTGAGATCGTTGTCGTCAGAATGGCTTACCATCACGGAGCCGTCTGCGCTGGCCCCCCTGGTGACAATAAAGGTGGTGCAGGCATGGGCTGCCTGAGGCAGCAGCAGGGCCAGAGAAACACAGCATAAGACGATCAGCCGCTTCATGGAACCTCCATAAAAAAATCAGACCGTAAAATCCCGCATGCTCAAACCGATACGCAAAAACGCCAACAACCCCAGCGGAGGCGCTGAAATGCTGTAAATCAAATCAGCAAACTGTTTTTCTTTTTTGTAACGCAGGGGCGGCAGGGGCACAAGGATTGCGCAGGTCGAAGTGCTTTTTGAATGTAAAACAGTAGCAATCCGAGCCGAGAATTGTTATTGGTAATCTATTGTCATCTCCAGATCAGCACACCCCGCATTTGCAGAAATGCCGGGGTTCCCATCCAGGTTTCAACGGCAGTAATTCCCCGCCCAGCGCTATTTTAAGCGCCCACCCAATGACGGCATGAACCGCCACGGAGGTTTGTCCATGCTTGCTTCTCCCTACAAAGAATTCAAAGAAGCCCTTCTGGACTTTATTCCCAAAGACCGCATCCATACTGATCCCCTGCGCCTGCTGGCCTACGGCACAGACGCCAGCGTGTACCGCCTGATCCCCAAGATCGTGGTGGACGTGCTGGACGAGGCCGAAGTGGTGCAGCTGGTGGCTCTGGCCGACCGCATGCGCGTGCCTGTGACCTTTCGCGCCGCAGGCACCAGCCTGTCCGGCCAGGCGGTGTCCGATTCTGTCCTTGTGCGCATAGGCAAGGGCTGGCGCAACTGGCGCGTGGGCGAAAACGCCGAGCGCATCACCCTGCAACCCGGCATCATCGGCTCCGGGGCCAACAAGATTCTGGCAGAATTTGGCAAAAAAATCGGGCCTGACCCGGCCTCCATCGACAGTTGCTTTATCGGCGGCATCTTTGCCAACAATGCCAGCGGCATGTGCTGCGGCACCTCCGACAACTCCTATAAGACCGTTGTTTCCTCGCGCATGGTGCTGGCAGACGGCACCATGCTGGACACGGCGGACGCCAAAAGCCGCGCCGCCTTTGCCAGAACCCACGCCCATATTCTCAACGGCCTTGCCGACCTGCGCAAACAGATCATGGACAATCCCGAACTTGCCGACCGCATCCGGCGCAAGTTCAAGATCAAGAACACCACAGGCTACAGCCTCAACGCCTTGGTGGATTACGAAGACCCCTTTGAAATTTTGCAGCATGTCATGGTCGGCTCCGAAGGCACGCTGGGTTTTATTGCCGAAGTGACTTACCGCACGGTGGAGGAGGCCCCCTTCAAGGCCTCTGCCCTGCTGCTCCTGCCCACGGTCAAGGCCGCCTGTGATCTGGCCTCTGCCGTGGCAACCCTACCCGTTGCGGCTGCGGAACTTATGGACAGGGCGTCCCTGCGCTCGGTGGAAGGCACCCCCGGCCTGCCCGAAGGGCTGGAAACCCTGGACGACGATGTCTGTTCCCTGCTGGTGGAGACCCGCGCCGCCACCCACGAGCAGCTTGAAAAGAACATTGCCACCATCAATGCGGCTTTCAGCAACGTGACCTTTGTGCGGCCCTACGCCTTTACCGACAAACCCGAGGAATTCACCAAGCTGTGGCTCATCCGCAAGGGCATTCTGGCCTCGGTGGGCGGCATGCGGCCCGTGGGCACCTCCATTGTCATTGAAGACGTGGCCTTTACCCTCGACAGGCTGGGCGAGGCCGCCAAAGACCTGCAGGATCTTTTTGCCCGCCACGGCTACACGGTGGCCCCGCTCTTCGGCCACGCGCGCGACGGCAACCTGCACTTTGTTTTCTGGCAGGACTTTGGCGCTCCGGCAGAAGTGGCCCGCTACAAGGGATTCATGGAAGACTTCTGCAAGCTGGTTACGGAAAAGTACGATGGTTCGCTCAAGGCGGAACACGGCACTGGCCGCAACATCGCGCCCTTTGTGGAGCTGGAGTGGGGCAGCCAGGCCTACGCCATCATGAAGAGCATCAAGAGCCTGCTCGACCCCAAGAACATCCTCAACCCCGGCGTGCTGCTCAACAGCGATTCGCAGGGGCATCTCAAAAATCTCAAACCCCTGCACCCCGCCGACGAACTGGTGGACAAATGCATGGAGTGCGGCTTCTGCGAGTCTGTCTGTCCCTCGCGCGATCTGACGCTCACGCCGCGCCAGCGCATCACCGTCTACCGCGAAATCTGCCGCCTGCGCGAGGTTGCCCCTGATAGCAACGAGCTGAAAACGCTGCAAAAGGGCTACGAATACATGGGCAAGGCCACCTGCGCCACAGACAGCCTGTGCCGCCCCCGCTGCCCTGCGGGCGTGGATACGGGCGTGTTCATCAAGAGCCTGCGCAAAAAGGACGCCGGATCGCTCAGCAAAAAGATTGCCGGTTCCATTGCCGACCACTTTGCGGGAACCTGCAAGGCCATGTCCATTGCGCTCAACAGCGTGGACGCCCTGCACCGCGCCCTTGGCACCACCATCATGCGCGACGGCTCGCGCCTCCTGCGCTGCCTGACCTTCAACAAGGTGCCGCTGTGGAACAAAAACATGCCCAAGGGCGGGGGCTCGGTCTATCTGCCCACGCCATACTCCGGCAATGCCAAGAAGGTCGTCTACTTCCCCAGCTGCATCGCCCGCAATATGGGCCCCGGCGAGGAGCACAGCGACCGCCGTACAGAACCGGAAGCCGTCATCAGCGTGCTGCTCAAGGGCGGGTATGACGTCATTCTGCCCAATAATCTGGACAAGCTGTGCTGCGGCATGGCCTTTGCCAGCAAGGGTCTCGCAGACGCCGCCCACAAAAAAGAGCAGGAGCTGGAAAAGGCGCTGCGTCAGGCCAGCAACAATGGCGAATACCCCGTGCTGTGCGAAACCAGCCCCTGCCTGCTGCACATGAAGCAGACCCTCGACCCCAGCATCAAGCTCATGGAGCCTGTGCAGTTTATCCTTGAGAACCTCATGGACACGCTCAAGCTCAAAAAACTGCCCAAGACCGTGGCCCTGCACGCCACCTGCTCCATGCGCAAGATGGGCCTTGAGGGCAAGCTGGAAGAGCTGGCCCGCAAGTGCGCCGAAACCGTGGTTGTGCCGGACGGCATCAACTGTTGCGGCTGGGCGGGCGACCGAGGCTTTACCCATCCCGAACTCAACGAGGCCGCGCTCAAGGGCCTGCGCATGCAGGTAAGCACCTGCGAGGTGGGCTATTCCTCCAGCCGCACCTGCCAGATCGGCCTGTCGCTGCACGGCGGCATCCCCTACTACTCCATCGTCTATCTGGTTGACGAAGCCAGCGAATAAACAGCAAAGCGGGCGGTTCTCATGAGAGAGCCGCCCGCTGTTTTATGCAGGAAATGAGATGCCGTGCCTGACGGCGTTCCCCTTTACGACTGCCGCCGCTTGAACATCTTTTCCAGCTCGGCTGCGTCCCAGCGCAAGACGCAGGGGCGGCCATGCGGACAATATTCGCGGTCGGGAGTTTCCAGCCACTGCTGCAACAACCCGGCGGCCTCGTCGTCCGCAAGGCGCTGCCCGGCCTTGATGGCCCCCTTGCACGACATGGATATGAACATGTCGGCCAGATCATCCTTACGCCCGGCAAGGGCCTCGCGCAGAAAGTCCCTGGCTTCGGCGCGGGAGAGCACCGGGGGCATGGCGTTGACGCGCAGGTTGCCGCCGCTGACCTCAAGGGCAAAGCCCAGGGATTCCAGCCGGGGCCGCAGTTCAAAAAAACGTTCCGTTTCAGCCGGGTGCAGGGGCAGATCAAGCGGCAAGGCCAGCAACTGACCAGACCCGGCGAATCCACCGCGCCGCAAGCGGGCGTACAGCACTCGCTCATGCGCCGCGTGCTGGTCAAGCAGCAGCAACGCGCCGGATGCGTCCCGCAATACCAGGTAGGTCAGCGCCACCTGCCCAAGGTAGGCAAACGGCCCAACGCTCAAGGGCTGACGTTCCTGCGCGGGCGGGAAAATGTCTTCGCTGTGCTCGCCTGCCGTATCCGCAGCCTGATACGGGGCAGCATCAGGGGTGTGGTGCGCATAGGCAGAGGCGGCTTCCGCAAGGCCGGATACATCTTCCGGCGCGGCAACAAACAGGGCGCTTTCTTTCTGCGCGGGTGCTGACTCATGGGCTGATGCCGCATCACTCTGAACAGAATCGCCCCACCAGTTTGCCGCACTGTCCGGGCCTGCGGCTGGTTCGGGCAACCGGGCCTGCCACGAGGATTCCTCGTCCGGCCTGTCGTCCCGCTCCTGCGGCTTGATAAGAGGCGGGTTGTCCAGCCTGCCCCAGAAACCCTGCGGACGCGGGGCTGCTTGTTGGGCAGAGGGAGCCACGTCGCTTTCCGCTCCATCACCCTCAGGCGCATGCGACCACAGATTTTCGGCCACATCGTAGGAGGTCAGCAACGCCCCCTGCACGGCGTGCAGCACAGCGGAAAATACGGCGGATTCATCCCGAAAACGCACTTCAGACTTGGCGGGATGCACGTTCACGTCCACTTCCGCCGGGTCCATCTCCACAAACAGTGCTACCTGCGGATAATCCCGGCTGGTCATGCGGCCCTTGTAGGCCTCGCGCACCGCTGCCAGCAGGCGCTTGTCCGTCACCGAACGGCCATTGACGTAGAACAGCATGCGGTCGCCGCGCGGCTGACTCACATTGGGCAAGGCGGCCAACCCGCGCACGCGGATGCCGTGGCGGGTGCCGTCAAAGGGGCGCAGAGCCTCCACAATCAGCCGGGGCCAGAGCACGCCAAGGCGGTCGGCAAGGCTTTGCCCCGGCAAAAACCGCAGGGCCTCGCGCTCGCCGGAGCTCAGGCTCAGGCCCACGGCGGGGCGGGCCAGCGCCAGCCGGGCTAGCCAGTCCTGCGCACGTTTGAACTCCGTGGAAGGGGTCTTCAAAAATTTCAAGCGTGCTGGTATGTTGGAAAAAAGATCGCGCACTTCCACCCGCGTTCCCCGGTGCAGGGCTGCCGGGGCGGAAACCGTCAGCAAGCCGTGCTCCACCTCAACCCTGTGCGCCTGTGTCTGCCAGTCCGGGTCAGTCACCGCAGAGGTTATGGAAAAACGGGAAACCGAGGCAATGCTCGGCAGCGCCTCACCCCTGAAACCGTAAGAGCTGATGTGCTCAAGGTCAGACAGGCTGGCGATCTTGCTCGTGGCGTGCCGGGTGACGGCCAGTTCCAGATCGGCCGCGGCTATGCCGCACCCGTCGTCCTGCACGCTGATAAGGCTTTGCCCGCCGTTTTCAAGGCAAACGTCGATCTGCGCGGCATCGGCGTCAAGGCTGTTTTCAACCAGTTCCTTGAGCACACTGGCAGGGCGCTCCACCACTTCACCAGCGGCGATCTGATTGCGCAACTCAGGCGGTAGCAAACGTATATGACGATGTTTTTCAGACATAGGCCCAGTGTATTCGGGCGCGCTCCACAAGGCAAGCGACCCCGCCTGCGGCGCATGCGCGGCTGCGCGTGGAGAATAAATTCCCGTGGCAGGGCTTGCCTCGGCGCACGCTGTGCTTATGTATGGAAGACGAGGCTGCGTATGCGCGCGGCCAGGCTTCTGGCAACACGCAAAGCAAGCCGGGAGGTTTCTATGTACAGCAACACACTGAAAGCCATTGCCGAACCGCTGCGCGGCACACCTGTGCCCGCGGGCTTTGACCCTGAACTGCTCTATGTTGAGTGCGCCCATTGCGGCTCGCCCGTCATGTGGGAGCAGGGCAAGGCCACCCATATTCTCAGCTTGGCGGGCATTGACCCCCTTGAACTCGATTCTTCCTGCATGCTGGTCACAGACGGCTGCCCCATGTGCAGCGGCAAAGATCAGTATACGGTACAGATTTTCCGGGTCAGCGGCGATGCGCAGACGCGCCGCCCCCCATTCTTCGGCAACGCATAGCCAGCGCGGGTCTACCCCGCCCGCGTAAACCCTAGCAAAAGGCTGCCGGATCATGTGCCCGGCGGCCTTTTTGCGTTCTGTCGCAGGCAATACCACACAGGAGCGGCGGACGCGCTTTTTCCAGCCCGGAGGGATTCTCCGGGCTTTTTTTGTTACCCCGGCGGGGAGGCGGAACACAGTGCCCTGGATGGCCTCTCACTAATTAACAAAAAACAACATTTTTTTGATAACATAGATAAAAAGTACGAGTTAACTCCACAAAATCACCCCACTTGCCTTGACGATATCCCCATTCAGGAGCATAACATAAAGCAACAAATTTGAAACAAAATTAACACACACCCGACATACGCCGGAGCCGCCATGTTGCCAGCAGAACGCCGCAGAGAAATGGCCCGCCTCATCAAAAACCGGGGCGCGGTCAATACACGCGAACTTGCCGAAGCGCTGGGCATTTCCACCATGACCGTGCGCCGCGACCTCAAGCTGCTGGAAGAACGCAACCAGCTTGAACTCACCTGGGGCGGGGCTGTGCCCCTGAGTTTTGAAGCCAACGACATCCCCCGCGCCCGCAAGGCCGTTTCCATGCTTGAGGCCAAGCAGGTCATAGCCCGCGCCGCCTGCCAGTTTATCAAAAACGAAGACTTTATTGCCCTGGATGCGGGCACCACCAGCCTTGAGCTGGCCCGCCTGCTGCCCACCCTGCCCCTCACAAGCCTCGGCGTTGTCACGCCTGACCTTGAAATAGCCCTGCTGCTTTCGGGCTGCGACCATATTTCCGTCTTTCTTTCCGGCGGGCTTATTGATCCCGTCAGCCGCGCCTGCAACGACGGCGATGCCGTGGCCTACCTGCGTGGCCTGCGCCTTACCATGGCCTTTGTGGGCACCAACGTATGGGACGCCCACCACGGCGTCACCACCAGCACTTCCGCCAAGATGCATTACAAACGCCAGCTCATGACCAGCGCCGACAAAACTTTTCTGCTGGCGGACGCGTCCAAGTACGCCAAGTTCAGCCCATGGCTGGTGGCCGGAGTGGAACGCTTCGACCACATCATCACCGACAGCGGCCTGACCGCCGAAGCCCGCGCCGCCCTGCAAGACGCAGGCGCTCGCCTGTGTCTCGCCGACTAAGCCCGCCGCCGTCACAAAATCACCGGAAGGTGTCTGTATGATCATAGCTGTTATTGCCGACGATTTTACGGGAGCCAACGACAATGGTGCGCTGCTTGCCGCCAAGGGCTTTTCCAGCGCCACCTGTCTGGGCCTTGCCCATTGGAACCCCAAAAAATTTACGCAGTGCGACGCCGTTTGTCTGAACGCCGAGAGCCGCCTTCTGCACCGCGAAGACGCCCATAAAGCGGTGTATGACGCCGTGATGGAATTCAACAAGGAAAAGCCCGCACTTGTTTCCAAGCGCATAGACTCCACCCTGCGCGGCAATGTGGGCGCTGAGCTTGAGGCCGTCATCAAGGCCATGGATGACACCCACGGTCACAACCAGAGCCTCGCCGTACTTGTGGCGTCCTACCCCCATTCGGGGCGCATCTGCGTGGGCGGATACCAGATCGTGCACGGCGTGCCGCTGGAACGCTCGCCCATTGCCAAGGACGCCGCCACCCCCGTGCACCACACGGCAGTGCTCAAGATCATCGCCGATCAGACCTCCCTGCCATGCGGCTTCGTGTCGCTTGAAAAGGTGCTGGCCGGGCCTGCCGCCGTACGCCAAACCATTGAGGCCGCACGTGCCCAGGGTTGCCGCGCCGTGGTCTGCGATGCCGTGTCGGACGATGACATTGCCGTGATCGCCCAGTCGCTGGCCGATGCGCCCTATCCGCTGGTGTCGCTGGATCCCGGCCCCTTCACATCGGAGCTTGCCGCAGCGCGCATTGAAGCCCCCCGCGCGGAATTTGAAAACCGCATTTTCCTTACCGTGGGCAGCACCAGCGAGCTGACCCGCGTACAGATGGAAACCCTGCGGCTGGCCCACCCCTGCCACATCGTGTCCATGAACGTGCGCAAGGTGCTGGCTGGCGAGGCCGAAGCACAGGCGGAATGCCGCCGCGTGCTGGAGGCCGTGTTTGCCGCGCCCGAAGAAGCCAAGGTTCTTGGCGTATGCACCGCCGCCAGCAAGGAAGACGTTTTCTCTATGCAGGAAATGTCCCAGACCCTCGGCATCGCGCCCAGCGAAATTTCGCGCCGCATCAACATGGCTCTGGCCCATGTGGCTCAGGAAGCCCTGAAAAAAGAGAGCCTGCGCATCGGCGGCCTGTACACCTCAGGAGGCGAAGTGACGGTTTCCGTCATGCGCACGCTCAAGGCCGGGGGCTTTTCTGTGCGGATCATGGTGCTGCCCCTTGCCGTGTACGGCCACATCATCGGCGGTGAACACCCCGACCTGCCCATGATCACCAAGGGCGGCTTTGTGGGTGACAAGGACAGCCTTGTGGAATGTATGGAATACCTGTTCACCAAAATTTCAAGCCGCAAGCGGCCCGCCTGAAGGCTGCGCCGCAGCCAAGCAAGTTCATAACCAACAAGGAACAGATAGATGAAACCCCTGATTTGCGCCCCCATGGGCGACCCCGCAGGCGTTGGGCCGGAAATTCTGGCCGCCTCGCTGGCAGATGCTGCCGTCACCGACATGGCCAATGTGTTGGTGGTGGGCAATACCGAGATCATGCGCCGCGCCGCCGCTATCATGAAGGCGAACCTCGACTTCAACGAGGTGGATGCAGATCTCAATGGCTGGCGCGAGGGCGCTGCCAATATCATCAACATGGACAACGTGGATCTGGCCTCCTTTGCCTATGGCAAGGTGCAGGCCCAGTGCGGCCAGGCGGCCTTTGAATACATCAAGGCCTCCATCGAGCTGACAATGGCTGGCAAGACCGCCGCCGTGGCTACCACGCCCATCAACAAGGAATCGCTCAAGGCAGCCCACGTGCCCTACATCGGGCACACCGAAATCTTTGGCGACCTCACAGGCACCAAGGACCCGCTGACCATGTTTCAGGTGCACAGCCTGCGCGTGTTCTTCCTCACCCGTCACCTCTCGCTGATCGATGCCTGCCGCGCCGTCAAAAAAGACCGCGTGCTTGACTACATCGGTCGCTGCACCAGCGCCCTCAAGCTGCTGGGGCTGGAGAATCCGAGCATGGTGGTGGCTGGCCTCAACCCTCACTGCGGCGAACACGGGCTTTTTGGCAATGAGGAAGACGCCGAGGTGGTTCCGGCCATAGCAGAAGCGCGCCGTCAGGGCTTTAACGTGCATGGCCCCAACCCGGCGGACTCGGTCTTCCATTTTGCGCTCAAGGGCGCGTGGGACGCCGTGCTTTCGCTCTATCACGACCAGGGACACATAGCGACCAAGATGGTGGACTTTGAGCGCACCATCTCCCTTACGCTGGGCATGCCCATTCTGCGCACGTCGGTGGATCACGGCACAGCCTTTGACATTGCCGGGACAGGCAAGGTCAGCGCCGTAAGCATGGTGGAAGCCATCCGCCTTGCTGCGGAATACGCGCCCAACTTCAAACGGGCCTGATCTGCGGTAAAGGATGTGAACTGCGCACCGCATCCGGAGGGCGAGCAGAGTAAAACAAGAGAACAAACTGTAAGAGCGTCAACCGTTCCCCCAACTTTTACCGGCGCGGGCACTGCCCGGGCCGTGTCGCAACCACACCACGGAGGTTGAGATGACTGCCGTCCAATCGTTCGGCATCGGCTATTCGATGACCATGCTCTGCATTTCCATCGCCATAGTCATTGTGCTGTGCATCTGCTTCAAAATACACGCCTTTGTGTCCCTGACCGCAGCGAGCCTGTTTCTGGCGCTGACGCACAACATGGAACTGGCCAAGATCGTCATGGCCTTTGAAGGTGGCCTTGGCAAAACGCTGGGATTTCTTGCGCCCATTCTGGCCCTTGGGGCCATATTGGGCAAACTGATGGAAGTCTCCGGCGCTGCCGAAAGGCTGGCGCGGACGCTCATCAACATTCTCGGCCAGTCAAAAGCGCACTGGGCCATGATGGTTGTGGGTTACATCTGCGGCATCCCGGTTTTTCTTCAGGTGGGCATCATCCTGCTGACGCCGCTCATGTTCTCCATCGTCAAGGAATCCAAGCTGCCGCTCATTCAGGTGGGCATGGCCCTTGTGGTGGCCCTGACCACGGTGCACTGCATCGTGCCGCCGCACCCTGCCGCCATGGCAGTTACCGACCTGCTCAAGGCTGATGTGGGCAAGGTTATCTTTTTCGGCCTTCTGGTGGGCCTGCCCGCCGCCAGCATTGCAGGCCCCATCTACGGCAAGTTCATTGCCAAGCGCCTGCCCGCCGTGCCGCTGACCGGCGTGTACGCCAATACCGAACCGCGCAAAGAATCTGAACTGCCGCCCTTTGGCAGCTCGCTCCTCGTCATGCTGCTGCCCCTGTTGCTCATGATCGCCAAGACCGTGGTGGAACTGACCATCGACAAGCAGAATCCGCCCGCCTACATGCCCTACGTGAACTTTATCGGCACGCCCATGATCGCCCTGTTCATTTCCGCAGTGGTGGCCTACATCGTGTTTGGTCTCAAGCGCGGCTTCAACTGGGATCAGCTGGGCCGCTTCAGCGAACAGGGCATGGCCCCGCTGGCCTCCATCATGCTGGTCATCGGCGCGGCTGGCGCGCTGAACCAGATCATCACCGACAGCGGCGTGGGCGTTGTGCTCAAGCAGGTGCTCACCAGCATCCAGATCAGCCCTCTGATCCTGGCCTGGATTATCGCCATTGCCCTGCGCTTTGCCCTGGGCAGCGCCACTGTTTCCATGATGACCGCCGCCGGGCTTATCCTGCCCGTGCTCAGCAGCAACCCCGGCATTGACCCGGCCCTCATGGCCATTGTCATCGGCGCTGGCGCGACCGGCGCTTCGCACGTGACCGACTCCGGCTTCTGGTTCGTCAAGGAATCCCTCGGCATCCCAATGGGTTCCATGTACGCCACCTATACGGCTGGCACTACCATAGCCTCCGTGCTTGGTTTGTTCGGCACGCTGCTGCTCTCCATGTTCCTGTAAGAACCGCTGCGCCGGGGTCTGGTATTTCACAGGCCCCGGCGCTATTATGGAAAACGTATCCTGTCTTCCACCGCCAGCCCCACCAAGGAACCAGCAATGAAGATCGTCATCGCGCCCGACTCGTACAAGGAATGCCTGTCTGCCCTGCAAGTGGCTGTTTCCATCGAATCCGGCTTTCGCGAGGTTTTCCCCGATGCGGTCTACGTCAAGGTACCTGTGGCGGACGGCGGCGAAGGCACCGTGGAAGCCATGGTTGAAGCCACGGCAGGCCGTCGGGTGGACACCACGGTACGCGGCCCGCTGGGCGACCCGGTGGAAGCTTTTTACGGCCTGACCGGCGATGGCAAAACCGCCGTGATCGAAATGGCCGCAGCCAGCGGCCTGGCCCTTGTGCCGCCCAACTTGCGCAATCCCCTCAAGACCACCAGCTATGGCACGGGCCAGCTTATCCGCTCTGCGCTGGATGCTGGCGCTCGTAAATTTATTCTGGGCATTGGCGGCAGCGCCACCAACGAGGGCGGCGCTGGCATGCTTCAGGCTTTGGGAGTGCGGCTGCTGGACGGTCAGGGACAGGAAATCGAGCCCACCGGCATGGGCCTTGGCAGGCTTGCGCGCATAGACATGTCCGCCTTTGACGCCCGCCTTACCGACTGCGTCATTGATGTGGCCTGCGATGTGGACAACCCCTTGTGCGGCCCACGCGGCGCATCGGCCATTTTTGGCCCGCAGAAAGGGGCCACGCCTGAGATGGTGCAGCAGCTCGACGGATATTTGCAGAATTTTGCGGCCATTGCGCGCCGCGACCTTGGCGTGGACATGGCGGACCTGCCCGGCGCTGGCGCTGCTGGCGGCATGGGCGCGGCCATGTTTGCCTTTTTGAAAGGGCGGCTGCGCCCCGGCAGCGAGATTGTGACCGAAGCCGTTGGGCTGGACGCGCATGTGCGCGATGCCGATATCGTTGTTACTGGCGAGGGCCGCATTGACGGGCAGACGGCCTTTGGCAAGACCCCTGTGGGCGTTGCCCGCGTGGCAAAGCGCCACAACAAGCCGGTTATCGCCATCGGCGGTTCGCTGCGGGCCGATGTGGACGCCGTCTTTGCCCACGGCATCGACGCGGTTTCAAGCGTGCTCTACCGCCCCTGCACCATTGACGAAGCCCTTACCGAGGGCAATGAAAATCTGCGCAGGGCCGCGCGCAACATAG
Source organism: Desulfovibrio sp. (assembly GCF_019422935.1). Taxonomy (NCBI): domain Bacteria; kingdom Pseudomonadati; phylum Thermodesulfobacteriota; class Desulfovibrionia; order Desulfovibrionales; family Desulfovibrionaceae; genus Desulfovibrio; species Desulfovibrio sp. The sequence continues at coordinate 79,959 of NZ_JAHZCJ010000004.1, forward strand.
CCGCCATCCTTTCCATGGGACTTGGCATTGGCGCTTCGGGCGCAAGGAAATAGCATATGTTGACCGCCTACAGGCAAAGCTGGCGCACACACCCCGGCTTCAATATCCTTTTTGTCTGCGCCATGCTGGCGGCGTGGGGCATGTATGCCCTGCTGTATGCCACCGACTTGCCCTGGGGCTCGAATCAAGCCAACGTGCTTGTTTTTGTGGTTGCCGCGCTGTGTATGCTGTTTATCTTTGTCACGCCCCGATATGGCTTCAAGCCCACGGCAACGCATTACGCCATCATGGCGGCAACATTGCTGCCCTCGCTGCCCAACGGGCAAGAGATCATCCGGCAGAGCGGCCTGTTTTTCTGATGTGCCGCCGCGCCCCCGGGCGCACGCCATAATAAAAGACGGCCACTCTCAGAGAGTGGCCGTCTTTTATTATGCTTGTGTTCTTGCGGAGCTCACCCCGCAGAGTTTTCTTTTCTGTTTACGCCTTCTTGGCGCGCAGGCCCGCAAAGGCCAGAATCACGCCCAGGGCAATGCCCAGCGCCGCTGCAAACACCACCTGAAAATGGGCGGGCAGCATAAAGGTAATTGTATGCGCGGGAATCCAGAAGAACGGAATGGTCTTCTTGAGTACAAAGCTCCACATGGAATTCCAGTCGATGGTGCGGAACAGGGATGCCACGTCAGGCTTGGTGCACAGGCTGTTGAGCGTGCCGCCGGTGGCCGCAATGTGCAGGTCGGTGAGCTTGTGGGTGATCATCAGCACCGGAGCGAACAATGTGTTGATGAGCACGCTGATGGAAAAAGACATGAGCAGCTTGGCGCCAAAGGTCGTGGGAGCGCCCGAAAGCAGGCCCATTTCGTTGAGCAGCTTGAACGTGCCCGCGCCATACACGGTAAAGGCGATCTTGATGCCTATGCCCAGCAAACCCCAGATAATCGCCTTGGGCAAAATGCCAAAACCAGGCCTGTTATACACGCCCGTGGTGATGCGCAGGGCAATGCATTCGCCAAGGGTCGCCAGAATGGCAAACTTGAGAAAGCTCATGCCAAAAGGATACTGGGCAGTCAGGCTGATAAAGCCCTCTAGCGCCCCGGGCCCAAAAGCCAGCCAACCGAACGCCGCCAAACAAACGCCTAAAACCACAAAATCCTTTTGACGCATACCCTCTCTCCGTATTCTCGTTGACGCTCAGGGACTGTTGACGCTGTGAGAAATTTTGTTCTCTGCCAAGGGTGCAAGCCTTTTTATGAAAGGAGTGTACACATAGGTACTTAACAGGAATAAAAGGCTTTCTGACGCAGGCAGAGGGCAAAAGAGCCATAGCGTGAACAAGACCCAAATCGGTTGGTCCCGCGCCGCACGTAACCGCAGGCGGCGGGGAAGGATCAGCCATAGCCGCGCAAGGGCGCGGGCAATTCGCATCAGCCGAGCAGACGGAGGGGGGCTACCGTCAAGACCGGCTGCCGCATACTAGTGGCATTTTTGCCCCGCGTAAACTCCGGGCTTGCGCAAATCTGCACAGCGGCCCTATTCCTTACCGTAAATCAGGCGTTGGGCCAGCGCACCGGGCGGATTTCCGGGCTGTCTTCGTGCAGCGCGCTCTGCGCCACGGTTCCTTCGGGAGATTCCACGGCCTGGGGCTTCAGCCCGCCGGAAAGCGCCGCCTGCTTGAGCACCTCGCGCGTGCGGGCAAACAGATTGCTGAGAATGGAGTTGGAAACCAGCATGCCGCTGCGGGTCAGCCGCAGATAGCCCTGCCGGATGCGGATAAGCCCGTTTTCGTGCAGGGCCTGCACCAACCGCTGGTGATCGCGCACAAAGTCGCGCCCGGTCATCTCACGATATTCTTTTACGCGCAGGCCCCGCGCCGTGCGCAGGCGCAGCATCAAAAGCTCGAGCACGCGTGTTTCGGGCGTGAGCTCTTCCACAGTCTGGGCCAGTTTGCCCTCGCGGGTGCGGGCGTTCCAGGCGGCCTGGCTTGAAGGATTTGTCCAGCGGCGGTTGTTGATGGTGGACGTGGCCGAAGGGCCAAGACCAAGATAGTCTTCCCCCTCCCAGTAGCCCATGTTGTGGCGGCACTGAAAACCCATGCGGGCGAAATTGGAAATTTCATAGTGCATGTAGCCGTGCTGTTCAAGCATGGCAGCGCCTTCCATGAACATGATGTTCTGGTCGCGCTCCGGAGGCAGGGTCAGGCGGCCCTCTTCCACATCAAGTTCCAGCGGGGTTCCCGGCTCAAGCGTGAGGCCATAGGCGGAAATATGGTCGGGGGTCATACGGATGACATCCTTGAGCGTTTGTAGCCACTGGCGCACGCTCTGCCCCGGCAGGCCCCACATGAGGTCAAGGTTGATGTTGGCGCAGCCCGCCTCCCGCGCCAGAAAGGCCACATGCAGGCTGTCCTGCGCCTTGTGCGGGCGGCCCAACAGACGCAACATGCCCTCATCCATGCTCTGCACGCCGATGGAAAGACGGTTGATGCCCGCATCCAGATACTGGGCCGCGCGGTGCCCGCCGCGCAGGGATTCCGGATTGGCCTCAAGCGTCACCTCGGCCTTGGGCACGAGCCTGAAATACTTGTTAATGCGCTCCATAGTCAGGCCGATGATGCGCGGCGAAAGCAGGCTGGGTGTACCCCCGCCAAAAAAGACAGACTGCACTTCGCTGCCGCCAAGCTGGTCCCCCCAGTGGGCCAGTTCCATGAACAGGGTGTCCACATAGTCGCGCACGGCAGGGGAGCTGGCCGCATCAACGCCGCGCCCCAGCGGGCTTGAATGAAAAGCGCAGTAGCGGCAGCGCGTGGAGCAAAAGGGAACGTGTATATAAAGCAGCATAAGCGATCCTGTGAGTGACAAAAAAACAACGCTCCGCCTGCGCGTAACACCCTGCGGAACAAAGAAAAAGTCAGATTTGCAGCAAATTGGCAACAGATCTGAACAAAAGCTGCAAGGAATATGCCCGCATCTGCCGCCGTGCCGGGAATTCCGCGCGCAGGCAGCTGGCCGCCCTTGGCAAAAACGCGACGGCGAAGTATATTCACCAATTGGAACACGGCGCAAGCGCCCTGCGGCCTTTTGCCGCATCCTTCACCGCGCTGGCGGCCTGTACGCAACGCACTTTCAGGAGAAGCAGCTCTATGGATATACGCTTTCAGAATCTCGGACCGGAACAATGGAAAGGGGACGTTCTGCTGGCCCCCGTCTGCCAGGACGAAGCCCTGCTTGAGCAGGTTCCTGAACTGGACAAGGTTGCTCCCTGGCTGGTCATAGCCCCTGCCTTGCGCGACTTCAAGGGCAAGACGGGCGAACTGGCCCTTCTGCACGGGCATCCCGACCTTTCCGTTCCCCGGGTGCTGGCCGTGGGCCTTGGCCCGAAGGAAAAGGTCTCCACTGCCGACATCCGCAAGGCCATTGCCGCCGCAGTGCAACTGTGCCGCAAGCAGGGCTACACGTCTATAGTGCTGCCCGAACCCGCCCTGGCACGGCTGCCAGGAGGCCGTGAACGACTGGTGGAAGAATGCGTATGCGCCGCCCAGCTTGCCCTGTACCGCTTTACGGCCCTTAAAAAGGCCGATGAGGACGAAACCGCCGACCCGCAGTGGCTGGCCGTGGCCTTTGACGGCCAGGAAGTGCCTGACGCCGCCCACGCCGCCGCCCGCAGGGGCGAAAACGCCGCCTGGGCCGTGAGCCTGGCCCGCGACCTTGCCACCACACCGCCCAATTTGCTCTACCCTGAAATGCTGGCCCAGAAAGCGCAGGAACTGGCGCGCGAAAAAGGCTTTGCCTGCACCGTGCTGGACGAAACCGAGCTGGAAAAGGAAGGCATGGGCTGCCTCATGGCCGTGGGCCAAGGTTCGGGCCGTCCGCCCCGCCTCATCGTGCTGGAGCACGCCCCTGCCGGGCGCGAACAGGACAAGCCCCTCGTGCTGGTGGGCAAGGGCATCACCTTTGATACGGGCGGTATCAGCCTCAAGCCCGCCGCCAACATGCACCAGATGAAGGCCGACATGACCGGCGCCGCCACGGTGCTGGCCACGGTGGCGGCCCTTGCGCAGGAAGACGCGCCCCGCCGCGTGGTGGGCCTGCTGGCCTGCGCCGAAAACATGCCCGGCGGCCGCGCCATGCGCCCCGGCGATGTGGTGCGCGCCGCCAATGGCGACACCGTTGAAATCCAGAATACCGATGCGGAAGGCCGCCTTGCCCTGTGCGATGCGCTGGCCTATGCCCAGAAAACCTGGGTTCCGGCTGCGGTGATTGATATTGCCACCCTCACCGGGGCCTGCGCCGTAGCGCTGGGAAACCAGCTTGCGGGCCTGTTCAGCGATGATGCCGACCTTGCCGAACGCATCCGCGCGGCAGGCGGCGCTTGCGGCGAAGAATACTGGCCCCTGCCGCTATGGAAGCCCTATGTTGAATCGCTCAAAAGCGAAGTGGCCGATATTTGCCACATGGGCCCGCGCGAAGGCGGGGCCATCAACGCCGCGCTCTTTTTGCAACACTTTATTCAAGAGGGCGTGCGCTGGGCCCATCTGGACATTGCCGGGGTAGACTGGGCCGCCAAGGCCACGCCCCTTGCTCCGGTAGGGCCCACGGCCTTTGGCGCGCGTACGCTGCTCGATCTCGCCAGGGGAGGCGTATAATGAAGGTATTTCTCATCGGAGCAGGGCCCGGCGATCCGGGCCTGCTGACCATCAAGGGGCGTGACGCCCTGGCCGCCGCCGATGTGGTGGTATACGACGCCCTGGCAAACGACAGCCTGCTTTCTTACGCCCGCCCCGATGCGGAAAAAATCTATGTGGGCAAGGTGGCGGGCAACCACGCTCTGCCGCAGGATCAGATCAACGCCCTTCTGGTCAGTAAGGCCAAGGAAGGCAACGTTGTGGCCCGCCTGAAAGGCGGCGACCCCTATATCTTCGGGCGCGGCGGCGAAGAAGGCGAAGAACTGGCGGCGGCGGGCATTCCCTTTGAGGAAGTGCCCGGCATCAGCAGCACCATCGCCGCTCCCGCCTATGCGGGCATTCCCGTGACCCACAGGGATTTTGCCTCTTCCGTGACCATCATCACCGGGCACGAAAATCCGGACAAGCCCGGCTCCGTGCACAACTGGAAGGCCCTTGCCGCCAGCGCCTCCACGCTGGTCTTTGTGATGGGCATGAAAAACCTGCCCGACATCGCCCGCAATCTGCTTGAAGCAGGCATGGATCCGCACACCCCGGCGGCGCTTATCTATCGCGGCACAACGCCCTACCAGCGCAGCCTTGTGGATACCCTGGCCCGTCTGCCCCAGGCTGCGGTAGAAGCCAAATTCACCAATCCTTCGGTTATTCTTGTGGGCAAGGTCGCCACCCTGCGCGACACCCTTGGCTGGTTTGAGAAAAAGCCGCTTTTTGGCCGCAGCATTGTTGTGACCCGCGCGCGCGAGCAGGCCAGCGGGCTTGCCCAGAGCCTCACGGCGCTGGGGGCCGAGGTCATCCAGTGCCCCACCATTGAAATCAGCCCTCTTGCCGATTATGCGGAACTTGACGCGGCTCTGGACAATCTTGCCAGCTACGGCTGGGTTATCTTTACCTCGGTCAACGGCGTAAAGCACTTCTGGCTGCGGCTCGCAAAGGCGGGCAAGGACAGCCGCGCGCTCGGCAACTGCAAGGTGGCCGCCATCGGCCCCGCCACAGCCGATGCCCTGACAGAACGCGGCATCATCCCCGATTTCATTCCCGAGCGCTACATGGCCGAGGGTGTGCTTGAAGGCCTGATGGCCCTTGAAAACGGCAACGTGGCTGGCATGCGCTTTTTGCTGCCCCGCGCCGCCAAGGCCCGCGAAGTGCTGCCCGAGGAACTGCGCAAGGCAGGAGCAGTGGTGGACGTTATTTCCGCCTACGAAACCGTACCCGCCGCGCATAAAAGGGACGAAGTGCTCGAGCGCATCAACGCTGGCACACTGAACTGCGTGACCTTCGGCTCCTCCTCCACGGTGGAGAACTTCCTCTCCCTTATCCCGGCTGCAATCCTCAAGATGCACCCGGAAGTGAAGCTGGCCGCCATCGGCCCGGTAACGGCAGAAACGCTGCAAAAAAACGGCCTTACCTGCAACATCATGCCCATGGATTACACCATCCCGGCACTGGTGGACGCCCTGAAAACGTACTTTGCGAGATAAGACATGCCCCTGAAAATCGCCATACTGGCCTCCGGCAGCGGCACAAACGCTCAGGCCATGATCGACAAGGCCACCCAGGGCGTGCTGGACGTGAACATTGCCCTGATCGTTTGCAACCGCCCCGGTGCGGGCGTTGTGAACCGTGCGGAAAAGGCGGGCATCCCCTGCCTTGTACTGGATCACAAAAGCTTCCCCGATCGCGAAGGCTTTGACGCCCGCATGGTTGAGGCCCTGCGCGAAGCCGGGGCGGAGCTTGTGGTGCTGGCGGGCTATATGCGCCTGCTGACCCCTGTGTTCCTTGAGGCCTTTGCCGGAAAGGTCCTCAACATCCATCCGGCGCTGCTGCCAAGCTTTCCCGGCGTGCACGGCGGTGCCGATGCCGTCAACTATGGCGTCAAGGTTTCCGGCTGCACCGTGCATTTTGTGGAAGAAAAGGTGGACAGCGGCCCGGTGCTGATTCAGGCCGTTGTGCCGGTCAACGCTGGCGAAAGCGAGGACGACCTCATGAGCCGCATCCATGTGATGGAGCACCGCATCTATCCTCAGGCAATCCAGTGGCTGGCTCAGGGCCGCATTGACGTTCAGGGGCGGCAGGTGCACCTCAAGCCCGGCAACAGCCCCCGTGCGCCGCACGATGGCGACTGGCTCGTATGGCCGCCGCTGGAGCAGGGTTTTTAATATTGTGATTCGGTAGACTGCTTGCCTACAAGTATTTATAGTTAAGCAGTCTACCGAATCAGCTATTGTTTAACTAAAAAATTTAGAAATCCTTAATCTCTTTTTCCCTAAAATTCTTGGCTTGATTCTTATAATCAGCAACAATTTTATCAACACAATGGGCAAACGAATAAAACTTCGCCTTTCTAAGCTCATGCGCTTTATCTTCATATTGAGATGCAATTTTTATTTCTTCTTCTCCTCCGCTCATAACAAAAACGCCGCGCGAATTGACTGCCTCAATAGCAAAACCAATTTGCATTTCTTTGTAGGTGTCAAGAAATTTTGCTGCCCCCTTGTTTATCCAAAGTCCGCTTGGATCTGAGGGGGCATGAAAAAGAACCTTCCCTATAAGCTGAAATGCAACCTCGAAACGGTCATTTGCTTTGGTCAATTTCAAAACGTCATTAACCCATTGGGAAAAATTTTCTTCCGCAAATGATAGCTCCGCTGGGGCTCGAAGTTGATTCAAAGCTCGCCAACAGATTGAAGCCTTAAGCGTTTCTCCTTCACTCTGCCTTGCTAAATGCTTTTGCTGTTTTGGCTTGTAAGCAGCACAAATTACTTCTGAAAAATATTCCGCATCAGAGAGAAGTCTCTTATTTAAACACTCTGCAACTTCACCGCTTGGGCTGGGAGAGAAAAGCTCAATCCAGCATAGCTCTATGTCTGATAAAACATCATCACAAATTTGCTTTGTTTTATGTAAATATTTTATCACTTCATAAACTATATGAGAATTAGACATCATATTATCATCTGGCTCAAGCAACAATTGCATTGCTTTTTCACGTGGGAAATTTAGTCCATATCTTGTCATATAATATAGCCAACGAAGTGCGTCCCCCCCCCTGCGCACCATAACCATTTTTTCTATAACACGACCAATCTCCCCTGATGTTTTACAAGGATAATAAGCGACTTTCTGCCAATATAGAAACTGAGAGTCTTGGCTAAGTTGCTCCACCAGCTCCCAAGCTAAATCAGAAAACGGTATGTTGAATAAAATTTTTAGTTTGCCAGATTCATCTGTCATACTCCAAATTTTTTTCAGCCACGAGGCCCCACACTGAGCATGGCGCCCTCTTATGTAGGCTCCGATAAAACTTTCCATTCCAGATGGCTCTAAAAAAGACGAATCTTGAAGCGACAGCATTAAAAATTCATCCACATCTTCATCGGCAATTTTAGCTAGTTCTTGCCCAATGATACTGGGCACCTTCACCATTGATACTAGACGCAAAATTCCGGGCAAGCCATCTTCATCAAAAATTAATTTAACATTTTCTTCCTGAGTAGATTTCCATTGTTTGAGTTGAACATCTTGGTCAATCTCGAAATTAAAATTCGGAATTGATTCACCAAAGTAAATTTTTATGTGTTCATATTTATCTACGGGCACAAGAAACTTAAGGACATCTTCTATTACATTCAGCTGGTTACGCTCCAGTCTCCACACAGAACTTTTTGATAATAATTCCCAGGCATTATTACTTTTTGAAGTATTTTTACAATTTCTAAATAACGTTATTATCTGCTGAAAGGCCTGTGGGATAAGCCTTATTCCCTGAATAATATCTTCTAGGGGTAAAAGATCATCCTGCAGCAGAACTTGCAATGCAGGGGATGTTATCCTTTCAAAATTTGACACAAGTTCAATAGAAGAAATATCAGCTTCACAGCGCAAATTTTTTTCTGAAGCATCAAGCCAGTGTGGCATATACACTCCCAAAGATATACTATGGGTATCCCACGGGCTTATAGCAAGAAGAACTTTCCATGCCGTCCGAGGGTATTTTTGAGCAAGTGCTTCAAGGAGGTTGGGGCGCAAGTCAGAATCAATGGCTCCAAACATCCGCCATGGGGCAAAAACTTCTTTTAATGATATCTCTGGCCTGTTCCCGTAATTTTGGGGCAATTCAACTAAAGACAGGTCCCCCAAAAGAGTAACGACCTGTGGCAACCACTCGGGGAACCAAGAAAGAGCTTCCAGCGCCCAAAGGATGCCACAAATTGGCGGGCGGGTGAAAGAGCTGACCTCTGTGCAACTCAGCGCTGACAAAAAGGAGTTTTTTGTAACCTGCTCGGCAAGTTTTTTAAGAAAAATTTGAGGGGCTGCTTCTGCCAAAAGGGGTAGCAATGAGTTTAGATTGACCCACGCAGATGAGCCTTCTATCGAGAGCACGGATTCGACAATTTTGGCCACGCGCATTTCTATCCAGCTTTGTGGCCCATTTTCCCAAAAATTTGCGTTGGTTGCCATGATAGACAACCCCTCTACCATGGCATGAACAAAACCATCAGACGGCAGTATAGCTCCGTCAGATGTAGCCAACAATTTTTGCCATGGATCTAAGAGGGCAGAGCTAGCAACTTGCAGCAGAACACGTTCGACTATTCCAAAAAAGTGTTCCAACTCCTGCTGAGTAAAGATGCTACCCCCAACAAGCCAACCTTCATAGCGCGCAACAAAATAACAGTTCCCATCGCTACGAAGATGAAGAGGAGCAGCAGTTCGCACGGGTAGCAGGGCAAGCTGTTTTTTCCACTCCTCATACTTTTTTCCCGTGACACTCTCTACTGCCGCAACGTCAAAGATATTACGATCATTCCATTCTCCAATGAGGCTTACAAGCGCCAATGATTCTCTTGCGCTGGGGTCGCCCCAGTACATTCCACTCCCATAAATATCATTAAGTAAACGAAGCAGAATTGGGATATTACCATTTGCTTTTGCAGAAATGTGCTGTGCTTCTAGGGGAGGGAAATTGGCATTTTCGAGTGCTCGCTGCAATTCACTGGCACTGGGCATTAATAACACATTGAAAAGATTACCCGGTTTCCCCCCCCAACTTTTAGGACGGATTAACCTATGCCCTTTTTGGCGTACTTGCGCACACCATTTTGGCATTTTATCTAAATCCCCTTCTTCACCGAGTACAAAGACGTGTGGATCTTCTAGATTAACAAAACTGGGCAATTTTTCTGCATCATCAATGAGAAGAACATTATCATAAGACTGAATGCCTTCTTTTCCCTCTTCATTTTTTATCAATGCTGAGATAAAATCTGGCAAATGATTTGGATATCTTGTCTGTATATTGAGATCACCAAGTTCGCTTTCTTGCAAAAACGTCTTTACAGTAGAAATAATTTTATCTCTTCCACATAAAAAAACTTCTGGAGTTAGGGCATGTTTCCCGTGAGATGGTATACTTTCTAATATACTCCATCGCATTTGGGGAGAAATTATTTCACATTCATTATGGGTAATAATTTGGTAAAGCCAACCACAAATAGCTGGAAATCGCGAAATCCAATCACAAAGAATTGTTGCATCAACTATTTTTATGTCTTTCCATCCATCGTTGGCTCTTGATCTTTTCCATTCATCCTGCTTTTTTATTGTGAATTTTGTGCGTATCGCTGATCGGGGCGTTACAAAAACAAACGTAGTTTGAGAAAATGTTGGAGTCTTTGATATTTCACGATAACGCTTATTATAGTCAGAAGTAATTTTATCTTGAGGCTTTCGGCCTGTTCCGATCTCCCAAACACTTATACCAGCAGTGATAAAAGGTTGATACTCTTCATTCACTTCAAGAAGTCCGTCAACACCTGTTTGTCCAATGCTATCACCTTTAGGGAATCTATAAACCTTCGGACGCGGACATTGAGCTTTAACAAGACGAGCTACGAGGTCCACTATGACCTCTTGGGCCTCACGTTCATTCCTGTCAACCCATTCGTCCAGCATGGTTTCTTTGATAATATTCATATAGCTCCAACTTATATATAATTCTTCCACTTTACCTAAACATACTCCCTCCAATAAACAGCTTTATACTACTCAAAACCTATATGTTTATCAATATGCAATCACAAAATTTGCCACAATACCCATAATGACACCTGACATCTCAGGTAATGGGCCAACGCATCCATAACTATAATTTTATTAAATATATTTTAAATTCGTATCGCATTGCCACCGCCGTTCTCGCTGTTTTCATTACTTACAAAAGTTTCAAAACTTACAAATCGAGAATCCGCGTTGCTCAGGAGCGATTTGGTGTGTTATTTTTCACTATCAACAGAGCATACTTTTACTCTTTGCTCAATCAATCAGTTTTTTGCCGCCCTTTCCGCCATAAGCATTTTTTTTGCACAAGCGCTGGAAATAACGGCAAATCCACCTACTTTTGAGGAAACCCTTATGACGCAGCAGTTTACCCGCAGAAAATTTCTGCAATCGGCCTGCATCACCATCAGCGCGCTGACGGTGAACATGAGCGGCATTGAAAAAGCTCTTGCCGCAGCCGCTGGTGTCGGCCCCCTGGCCACCTGCGACATCCTGATCATCGGATCGGGTGGCGCTGGCCTGCGAGCCGCCGTGGCAGCCCTGCAAAAAAATCCCAAGCTCAACGTGGTTGTGGTCAGCAAATGCATGCCTTCGCGCAGCGCCACCTGTATGGCCGAAGGCGGCATCAACGGCGTCACCGATTTCAGCAAGGGTGACTCCTACGAGCTGCACTGCTTTGATACCGTGAAGGGCGGCGACTATCTGGTTGACCAGGAATCCACGCTCAAATTCTGCGAGCAGGCAGGCCCCGCCATCCTTGAACTGGATTATCTGGGCATGCCCTTCTCGCGCACGGCAGAAGGCAAGGTCAAGGCCCGTCCCTTTGGCGGTGCTTCCAAGGTGCGCTGCAACTATTCCGCCGACAAGACCGGCCACATCGTTGCCCACACCTGCCTGGACGATGCCCTGAGCCACGGCGTCAAATTCCTCATGGATCACGAGCTGCTTGACGTGGCCGTGGACAATGGCCGCTGCGAAGGCGCCGTGCTGCGCAACATCCGCACCGGCGAAATCGCCCCTGTGCGCGCCAAGGCCGTGGTGCTTGCCACCGGCGGCTATACCCGCATTTTCTGGAACCGCACCTCCACCCCCTACATTGCCACAGGCGACGGTGTTGCCGCTGCCCTGCGCGCGGGTATTCCCTTCAAGGATGCCGAAATGGTGCAATTCCACCCCACGGGCGTGGTGCACGGCGGCGTGCTGATTACCGAAGCGGCCCGCGGCGAAGGCGGCTACCTGCTCAACAATAAGGGCGAGCGCTTCATGAAGACCTACGCCCCCGCCAAGATGGAACTTGGACCCCGCGACATCGTGGCCCGCGCCATCGAAACGGAAATCCGCGAAGGCCGTGGCTACGGCCAGGGGCTGGAAGCCTATGTGCTGCTTGACCTGAGGCACCTCGGCAAGGAAAAGATCGTCCACGATCTGCCGCAGATTCGCCACGTGGGCAAGCTTTTTGAAAATATCGACCTTGTGGACAAGCCCATGGTCATCCGCCCCACGGCCCACTACTCTATGGGCGGCATTGACGTGAATACCTTTGATGACATGGGCACGGTTGTGCCCGGCCTGTTTGCCGCTGGTGAAGCTTCGTGCGTGTCCATCCACGGCGCAAACCGCCTTGGCGGCAACTCGCTGGCCGATGCGGTGGTGACGGGCAAAATCGCCGGTAACGGAGCTGCGGCCTTTGCCAGCCACGCCGACTTTGGCGCGGGCAAACGCCTCACCGACCTGACCGCCCGCTGGCAGGATCGCTTCCGCAACACCACCAACGGCGGCGATGCCAAGCAGATGTACGCCATCCGCGAAGAAATGGGCGCACAGCTCTGGGACAACATGGGTATTTTCCGCACCCAGTCCAAACTCGACTCCCTGAGCAGCTCCCTGGCGGACCTGCGTTCGCGCTACGACGCCCTGCGCGTCCCCAACGCCAACCCCATCTACAATACGGTGTTCACCGAATATGTGGAGCTGGGCAACATGCTGCAACTGGCCCAGGCCGCCTGCCTTGCCGCCTCCGAGCGCAAGGAATCGCGCGGCGCTCACACCCGCGAGGACTTCCCCAAGCGTGACGATGCCAACTTCCTCAAGCACAGCATGGTCAGCATGGACGACAACGGCAAAATGCGCATGGGCTGGAAAGAAGTGGAAATCACCAAATTCAAGCCTGAGGAGCGGAAGTACTAATGCCCACTATCATCATTGACCGCTTTGACGGCAAAAACAGTTTTGAGCAGAGCTACAAACTTGATCCGGCGGACGTGGCGGGCAAGACCGTGCTCAACACCCTGCTGTTCATCAAGCAGACCCAGGATCCCACGCTGAACTTCACGGCCTCCTGCCGCTGCGCCATCTGCGGCGCGTGCGCCGTGCGCGTCAACGGGCATGCGGTTCTGGCCTGCGACACCAAAATGGACGACCTCGCCCAAACTTATGGCTCGAACACCTTCCACATTTCGCCTCTGGCGAACTTCAAGGTTATTTCCGACCTTGTTGTGGACTGGGAACCCGCCATGGAAAACCTGCGCAAGGTGCATCCGGGCATGGTGGCAAAATCCGAATTCTCCATGAAGGAAGGCTGCCGCCAGAACCAGAAGGAATTCGACCGCATCATCAAGCAGTGGGACTGCATCCTCTGCGGCGCGTGCGCCTCTGAGTGCAACAAGCTCACCGCCGACCGCAGCGACTACATGGAACCCTTTGTCTTCACCCACGCATGGCGCGTGGCCAACGATTCGCGCACCAAGGATCCTCTGCTGCACGGCAAGCCCGCCGTGGCGGGCGGCCTGTGGAACTGCGTGCATTGTCAGGAATGCGCCAGCCGCTGCCCCAAGGGCATCAGCGCTGCCGACGATATCGCCGGCCTGCGGGCCCTGGTTATGGCTAAGGGCATGACCGATGGCGTTGGCCCGGCCCACGCCAAGTCGTTCTACACCGATCTGGTGGAAGACTCCGGCCGTCTCAACGAGGTGCGCCTTGCCCTGCGCACCGAAGGCATCAGCACCATTGCCCGCGCGGGCATGGCTGTGACCCTGCTGCGTCAGGGCAAGATGAATCCGCTTGAGGCCTTTGGCGGCGAAACCATTGAAGGGCATGACGCCCTGGTGAAGATGATTCAGGCGGCCCATGCCGCAGAGAAGGAGTAGCCGTATGCAGACCGAATTCGCCTTTTTTCCCGGCTGCGTGCTGACTCAGGCCGCCAAGGAATCCAAGATGGCTCTTGAGGCCGTGGCCCCGAGGCTTGGCATCAAACTCAAGGAAATCCCCGGCTGGAGCTGCTGCGGCGCTTCACAGGCGCAGGATGTTGACCCCGTGGCGACCCTGGTTGCCAACGCCCGCAACATCGCCCTGGCTGAAAAAATGGGCCTGCCCGTACTGACCTCGTGCAGCACCTGCCTGCTCATGCTGCGCCGCGCCAAGGCAGAGCTTGACGGCGGCAAGAAGGACCGTATCAACACTTTTCTTGCCAAGGGCAACATGACCTATAGCGGCACCAGTGAAGTCACCAGCCTGCTCTGGGTTCTGGCGCAAAACGCCCAAACTCTCAAGAGCAAGGTGACCAAGCCACTTGCGGGCCTTAAAGTGGCTGCCTTTTATGGCTGTCACAGCCTGCGGCCCGAATCCGCCCTCGGCTTTGAAAGCTCGGTGAATCCATCAAGCTTTGAAACCGTGGTGGCCGCCCTTGGCGGGCAGACGGTTCCCTTTGCCAAGCGGCTGGACTGCTGCGGCTTCCACGCCGTGTACCCGGCGGAAAAATCCGTCATGCGCATGACCAGCCAGATTGTGGACAGCGCGGCTACCTCCGGCGCGGCCTGCATCGTAACCCCCTGCCCGCTCTGCCAGATGCAGCTCGACATTTATCAGGAAGCAGCGCAGGATATAGCCAAGTCAAAAGCCCGTGTACCCGTGCTGCACCTTTCGCAGCTTGTGGGCCTTGCCCTGGGTATTCCCGGCAAGGAACTGGGCCTCGACTACAACGTGATTGACGCCACCAAGATGGGCTAACCAGCCCTGATCATAGTGACAAGAGGCGGCCCCTACCCCTGGCCGCCCCATGCGCGCCCCCTCTCGTGTCCCTACCCGAGAGGGGGTTGCGCGTTAAAATCGCCGAGATTTCAATGCAAAAAGGCCCTATCCCATTGACTGACCAATGGGATAGGGCCTTCAGAACATTTTAAGCGATAAGCGGGCTAGCCCCAGGCTTCAGTCACCAGATCATACAATTTGACGGAAAGCACCTTGAGGTCGGGCTTGGTGTACTGCACATCAGCCCCCACAACCGCACACTTTTTGGCCAACGCCTCGTTGATCATGGAAGAGAAGATGGCCACTGGCAGTTTTTTAAGGATTCTTTCGTCCTTGATGTGTTTGCACAGGGCCAAGCCGTCCATGCCGGGCATTTCAATGTCAGTGATGACACCGTGAACGAAATCGGAAATGGGGCGATCTTCGGCTTCACAGCGGTCGCGCAGAACCTTCAGGTAATCCCAGGCTTCCTGGCCGTTGACCTTCTGCGTCACCGTGAAGCGGCCTTCCTTGTTGAGCAGGTCAAGCAGCAGGCTACGGATACTGCTTGAATCGTCCACGTGCAGGATATTGTAAACTTTTTCCCCACTGTGGCGCATGTCTGAGGCGTCAAAACGCATGGCCATGGCCGGATGCAGTTCGGCTACAATGGCTTCAAGATCCAGCAAAAAGATCACGCGCTCTTCCAGCCGCACCACGCCCGTTACCGAGCTGCGGCTCACATTCTGCAAAAACTGCCCCGGTGCTTCCACATCCGTCCAGCTCAGCCGATAGATGCGGTTGACCCCCGACACCAGAAAGCCCGTACACACGCCGTTGAATTCGGTGACAATAACCTTGGCGTCTTCGTTTTCAATGGGCCCGCTGCCCAGAAACTGGGCCATATCAATCAGCGGCACCACACGGCCATTGCGGTGCAGAAACGCGCCCAAAAGTGCTTTATGGCGCATTTCCGGCATGGCAGTCACCGGCTGGCGACGGCCAATTTCAACCACCTTGGCCACGTTAAGGCCATAGTGGGCTTCGTAACCGTCCTGGTTGACGAAAAATTCCACAATTTCCAGCTCATTGGTGCCGGTTTCCAGCAGGATGTTGGTCTGCGCCATGGAAATGCTCTCCGTTGGGCTGAAGCCCGTTAATGTCGGACGGCAGACCTGAACTTGTTTGCTGCCAGCCGGTGAGCGAAGCTTACGCTGACTCTCTTATCGGTTGCCAAGTGCAAATATTTAGCCATGCAGGCCGAAAAGACCGTTTTTTTCATATTTTTCTGTTTCGCACAAAACGGGGAACATATCAAACAGAGAGCACTGGCATTGAAAATACCGTCATAAATCAGGTGCAAAACCAGCTTGCCAGCAGTTTATATTCCCTGAAACAACCGCGTTGACATGTAGCGTTCGCCCGTGTCGCAGGCAAAGGTAACAATATGCTTGTCCTGCATTTCTGGCCGAGCCGCAAGGTCAAGGGCCGCGCGCACGTTGGATCCTGTGGAGATACCAGCCATGATGCCGTTTTCCATAAGCAGGCGGGTGGTTCTTATGGCTTCCTCGCCGTCCACCTGAATAATTTCGTCCAAAAGCGCACGGTCAAGGATGGCTGGCACAAAGTCAGCGCCAATGCCCTGAATAAGATGGGGGCCGGGTTTGCCGCCCGAAAGCACCGGCGAAGCGGCTGGTTCCACGGCAACGACTCTGAAGCCGGGGATGCGCTCCTTGAGGTATCTGCCCACACCAGTGATGGTCGAGCCGGAGCCAACGCCCGCAACCAACACATCCATCTTGCCCACGCTGTCCTTGAAAATTTCCGGCCCGGTGGTCTTGTAGTGGGCCACCACAGCCTGCGGATTGGTAAACTGGCCGAGTACAAAGGCATCCTGTTCATCGGCAATGCGCTTTGCAGCGGCAACGGCACCGCTCATGCCCTGTTCCGCCGGGGTGAGCACAAGCTCTGCGCCCAGCGCCCGCAACAGGTTGCGGCGCTCAACGCTCATGGATTCTGGCATGGTCAGTATGCAGCGAAAGCCGCGCACCGAGGCAACCAGAGCCATACCAATGCCCATATTACCGCTGGTGGCCTCCACCAGCACCCCGCCCGGTTCAACGCGCCCTTCTTCCAGAGCTTCGCCAACAAGGTGAAAGGCCACGCGATCCTTGATGGAACCGCCGGGATTGCGGTTCTCAAGCTTTAGCCAGACAGTGCCGGGCAGGTCGCGTGAAAGGTCGAGCCGCAGCATGGGGGTGTTGCCAATGGTTTGCAAAATGCTAGTTAACATGAAAACATATGCCTCACAGTAAAAAATGCCAGGGAATCCGGCTCTATGGCAGATATTCGCTTTACAATGGAAAAGTTTTGCTTAACTCTTTACACATAACCATAGAAGAATCCGTGCACATTGGCAATTTTCGTTCTGGCCGCCCCAACAGCCCATTCAGGGAGGATATCATGAAGATTCTGCAAGTAACCACCATGTTCATAGCCCTTGTGATTGCCCTTTCAGGCGGGCTTGCCCATGCCAAGGCAGACACCGTGGCGCTCTATACAGAAGCTGTGATGACAGGCGACGTCCCAGCCCTTGAAACCCTGCTGGCCCCCAACTACTGGCACATCAACGCCAACGGGCACATTGAGGACAAGGAACACTTCATCAATACCATCAAGAGCAAGGAACTGGTCATTGACCGCCTGACCTTCACCAATGCCCGCACGGCCCTGATCAGCGACGCCAAGCTCATCACCGGCACAGGCTACCTCAAGGCCAAGGCCACTCCTGCGCTGCCCGAAGGCCTCATGCGCATTACCGTGGTGGTCATTACCAACAAGGGGCGCGAACAGGTGGTGCTGTTCCAGGCTACGCCTGTGATCGCCACCGAAGACTGCAACGACGGCAACTGCAAGATCCAGTAAGGTTTTAAATACATATTGGCCCGCAGGGCCATCAGGCCGGGCATATGCACCCGGCCTTTTTTGTGGAGAATTGATGAATGGAGAAAGTGAAAAGCCGCCCCTGTTAGCAGGAGCGGCTTTTAAACGTAACCCGGGGTATGGCGGGGCCGGATTTCGCGTGGTGAGAAAGATCGGAGGCAGAGAGCAATCATCCGTGAGTTATTTCAGGCATGCAATCATCAAAGCAATGGGCAGAACCAACAAGGCTTGCCCATATCTTGCGGGGGTTCTCAACTCAAAGAACCCCCGCAAAACATCTTGGTATTCAGATGCCTAGGCTGGCGAAACTTCAAAGTTGGCCGCCACCTTCACCCTGTCGCCCACAATGGCTGCCGGGATGTTGGGACCAATACTAAAGTCGCTGCGATTCACCTCGCCAGTGATGCTGAAAGACTGCGTTTCCTTGTTGTTGATGGGGTTGGTGATGCGGTCGCTGGCTGTGATGTTGAACGTCACTTCTCGCGAGGTACCGCGCATCTCGAGCAGACCAGTGATTGTCCCGGTATGATCTGGCCCAAGCCGCACAGATGTGCTCTGGAAAGTAACTTCGGGGTGCTGCGCCACATCAAAAAAATCCGGCGAACGCAAGTGCTCGTCCCGCGCATGCACGTGTGTATCAATGCTCACAGCCTTGGCCGTCATGGTAAAGACTGCGTCAGAAAGATCATCGTTGCCGGTTTCAAGGTCAATGGCAACGTCTGCAAACCTGCCGTTGATGTCGGTAATCATGAGATGCCGCACCACAAAACCAAGGTGCGAATGGTCGGGATCGTTCTTCCAGGTAGCCATAACAACCTCCCGCTTAGTGCAGGTTGCGCTCAAATCTATAGTGTTGTTTTAACGGCAACACCTGCCGTAAAACATATGTTCAAGCTATGAATTTTAGTTAAGGCTCCTCGCCGCCGAGTCAAGCTGTCCCGGATGATTTATCAAAAAAAATTGCGTTGCTGCCGCCCTTGTGGTTTATACGCGGGCTGTGCGGGAGTTCTGCGGCAGACTCAAAGCTAGCCGCAGAACTCCCTGCCAACAGCAAAATACTGTTACAGCCTAAAACACACCCGGCAAACCGTGATCCCGCAAAGCCGCATCACAGGAACCCAGATGGTAGGTGGTGTGCGAGGCCAGCATGGCAATCATGGCCGCATAGGTGAGATCACGGCCAATTTTTTTGCTCACGCGCTCCTGCACCCTGGTCAGGTCGGCATCGGAAAGCGCCGCCAGCCGTGCGTCCACTGCGGCCTTTACGGATTTGCCGTAAGCCTGCATGGCTTCTTTGCTCACAACATCCTTGCCCTGCTCCTTGAGCATCAGCACGCCAATGCTGGCAGGCGCGGGCAAAAAGGTTTCGTCGTCACTTTCAAGAATAAAAAAGTTCAGCACGGCAATGGCGTGGGCCACCTGCTGCCACACGGGCCAGCCGCCGTTGGTTTCGGCCCAGATGTTTTCGGGGCAGATGTCCATATACTGGGCCAACAGGGCCCAGGAGCGCTGATAGGGTTCTTCAAGGGCGGCAACAATGTCTCTGGACATGGCTTTTCCTCTTTTTTCAGGTTTGGCGCACAGCTTGCCTGTGCGTGTAAAAGGCCGCTCAAACACAAAACCGCCGCAGCGCCGCAACTGCGGGCATACGGCGGTTCCATGCGACAAGCGGTGCAGGCAAAGCCTGCCGCGCCATTTATTCGAAGCGGCTTGCCCCGGTGATCAGCACCATATCGGTGGGCACATTTTCATGAAAGCCCACGGTCTTGGTCTTAACCTTGGCAATTTTGTCCACATTCTCCATGCCTTCGGTCACTTTGCCGAAAACGCAGTAACCCCAACCGTCAGGGGTGGGGGAGCTGTGGTTGAGAAAATCGTTGTCCACCAGATTGATGAAGAACTGGGCGGTGGCGCTGTGAGGATCGCGGGTGCGGGCCATGGCCAGGGTGCCGCGCTCGTTCTTGAGGCCGTTGTCGGCTTCGTTGGTCACAGGTTCGCGCGTGGACTTTTCGTCCATGCGCGCGCCAAGACCGCCGCCCTGAATCATGAAGCCAGGGATAACGCGGTGGAAAATGGTGTTGGCGTAAAAGCCGTCATCCACATATTTCAAAAAATTGGCAACGGTTTGGGGGGCCTTGTCGGCATAAAGCTCCACAAGAATGTCGCCGGAGGAGGTCTCCAGCAAAACCGTAGGATTGTCGGACATGGGTGCTCCTTGAATTGTTATTCTGCACAGCGGGCGTTCGCCCCGCCATTGGCGCGAATATAGGGTATGGAAGCGCGGATGACAATGCCCGTTTCCCGGTATAGTCTCGCAGCATGAACCGCAAGACTTCCAAGCCCCATCCGGCAACACTGCCTGGCATGCCGGAACAGGCCGCAACCATCGCGCATCTGCCGCCCCAGGATCACCTAGGCGAACTGCAAAACGCCCTGCTCGGCTGGTTTGCCGCAAACCAGCGCCGCCTGCCGTGGCGGGTCAACTACACGCCCTACGAAGTGTGGATTTCCGAAGTCATGCTCCAGCAAACCCAGATGGAGCGTGGCGTCAGCTATTTTAACCGCTGGATGCAGCGCTTTCCCGACATCGCAACCCTCGCCGCCGCCAGCGAGGAAGATGTGCTGCGTCAGTGGGAGGGCCTTGGCTACTATTCGCGCGCCAGACATATCCTGACCGCAGCCCGCAAAATCATGGCGGAACACGGCGGCGTGTTTCCCTCAGAGCTGGAAGCCATCCGCAGTCTGCCCGGCGTTGGCCCCTACACCGCAGGCGCGGTGGCAAGCATTGCCTTTGGCGAAAAGCTGCCATGCGTGGACGCCAACGTGGAGCGCGTCATTGCGCGCATTTTTGATGTGGACAGCCCCGTAAAGCAGAATCCGGCAGCAGGGATCATCCACCGCTGGGCCTTGCGGCTGGTACCCGAGGGCAAGTCGCGCGAACACAATCAGGCCATGATGGAGCTTGGGGCACTTGTTTGCGGCAAAAGGCCGCGCTGCACAGAGTGCCCGCTGGCCCAGTTCTGCATCAGCCTGCATCTGGGCATCACAGACCAGCGCCCGGTGCCCGGCAAACGAGCCACCATCACGCCCGTCAAGGCCGTGACCGGGGTTTTGCGCTGTGGCAACAGAATCTTTGTGCAAAAGCGCCCGCCTGCGGGCGTGTGGGGCAACCTGTGGGAATTTCCCGGCGGGCGGGTTGAGCCGGATGAAAGCCCGGAGCAGGCCACTGTGCGAGAGTTTATGGAAGAAACGGGATTTGTCGTGCGTGTGGCAGCGCAGCATGGCATTATCCGGCACGGATACACCACCTACCGCCTGACGCTGCACTGCTTTGGCCTGGAGTTTGACAGCACGGACACAACGGTTGACCCGCCTCAGCCGCCGCTGCTTTCCGCCGCAACCGAGGCTCGCTGGGTCACGCCGCAGGAGCTGGACGTTCTGGCAATGCCCGCTGCACACCGCAAGCTGGCGGACAAACTTTTTGCCATTGGAAAAGACAGCACCGTTGCGGCAAATACGGCTGCGCCCCGTCAGGCAACTCTGCCCCTGAAAAAATCATAGCAGACCGCTGAATGTCTTCTCCTAAAAAACAGGGGCGGGCCTTTCGGTCCGCCCCTTGCGCTATTAGTCGGCAATGACCGAAAGCACGGACTTTTGGGGGTTCTGTTTGCAGACCTTCATGATCTGGGTCAGGTTGTTTTCCACAGCGTTGACATCCAGGGTCGTGTCGCCAGTTTTGGCGCTGGCGTAACCATCAAGCCAGAAATAGAACATGGTCATGGTCTGGGCGTCCAACTGCACAAAAGCACTGCAAGGCAGCTTGCCGAAATCTATTTTGTCGTTCTTTGCCGAAGCAGTCATGGGCAAGGCAAGCATGGCCGCCAGCACGATTGCAAAACATACTTTTTTCATCTTGCACTTCCAGTGTTACAGGTTTCAGAACGTACAACAGGCAGCATAAAGAGCGCTATGAAGCATGATCAAATCCATTGCAGCAATGCCTTAAATCTGGATAAAAAGAGAATTAGCACTTTTTATCCAATTATATTCAAGCCCTGCACATTTAAATATATGCCAGATTGGCACTCTGTTTAACCAGACACCACATAAGGCATATGTCCACATTACCCCAGATGCTACGCACGGTATAAAAAAGACTCCCTTATTTTTTATATTTTGTCGATATGCTGTCATAAATTTAAATACATTCATAAATATAATAAGTTTTGCGACTTGTTGCATTAAAAAAACACAAATTACAATATCTGCCAATAACTCGCATATGGTAATTCACAATTCACACAAGCCAGCCCTGCACATTACCACATAAACATAAAATATTCTGCGTTGCAAAAGCCTTGTCCAGCCTGTTTTACTTCTCGATTCTGATTGTTTACGAGCAAAGACTTAAAGATTGATTATATTTTCAGTTCACATGCATTCATCAACAAGAAAACGCGGCTTTGCAGCCGCGTTTTCTTAGCTCGTCCCCAAGGAAAAAAAGTATGTTCACACCTATTTACCGGATGCCCCCGGCGCCATCTTTTTGCGCTCCATAACCTTGGCTACGGCCTCGGCCAGCCCGCCGAGCGAGGTCTCCTTGTAGCGGGACTGCAAATCAAGCCCGGTGCGGTACATGACTTCAATGATATCATCCAGCGAGATCACCCTCTGCCGCCCGTCTTCCAGCCGCGACAACTGGGCGCAGTTGACCGCGCGCTCTGCGGCCACGCCGTTGCGCTCGATGCAGGGAATCTGCACCAGCCCCCCCACAGGATCACAGGTAAGGCCGAGGTTGTGCTCCATGCCGATTTCCGCCGCCACTTCCACCTGCTTGACGTTGCCGCCCGTAACCGCGCAGTACGCGCCAGCAGCCATGGAGCAGGCCACGCCCACTTCGCCCTGGCAGCCCACCTCCGCGCCGGAAATGGACGCATTGAGCTTGTAGAACAGGCCAATAGCCCCGGCAGTGAGCAGAAAATCGCGTGCGCCGTCATCCGTGGCATGGGGGTAAAAATTCAGATAATACAGCAGCACAGCCGGCACAATGCCCGCCGCGCCATTGGTAGGCGCGGTCACAATGCGTCCGCCGGAGGCGTTTTCTTCAGCCACGGCAAAGGCATAGAGCATGGGCCACAGACTGAGGTCGCGCCGCCCGGCTGCTTGCAGGGCACTGACCTTGCGCAGCAGGTTGGGCGCGCGACGGCGCACATTGTACCCGCCCGGCAGCACGCCGTCCGTATAGCAGCCGCGCTCCACGGCTTCACGCATGACGTCTGTGATGGCCGTTACGCGCTCGTTGACCTCGCTTTCAGACCGCCAGAATACTTCGTTGGCCATAACGATCTGCGCGATGGTCTTGTTTTCGCGGGCGCAGATGTCAAAGAGCTCCGAGGCTTTTTCGTAGGGGTAAGGGGGCGTGGCGTACAGTTCGCGCGGGCTGTCAAAATCATCGTCTGTACGGATAAACCCGCCGCCGATGGAATAGAAATTCTTGGAGTATATCAGCGCGCCTTCGGCGCTGAAGGCCGAAAGCGTCATAGCATTGGAATGTTTGGGCAAGAATATGCCCTTGTGCTGGCACACATCGCGCTCAAAATTAAACGGGATGGTGTAGGCGCACATGAGCACCAGATCGGCATTGTTTTGCAGATCCGCGGTGCGGCGGGCCATATGGGCAATGTCCACCTCCTGCGGTTCCTCTCCCTCAAGCCCCGCCAGCACGGCTCCAATGGTGCCGTGCCCTTCGCCGGTAAGCGCCAGCGAGCCGTAAAGCTCCACCTTGACCCGGCCTACCAAGGGCAGCATGCCCAAAACCGCAAGCTCGCCCGCAAAGGCCTTGCCCGCAATCATGGGGCCAATGGTATGGGAACTGGACGGCCCTATGCCGATCTTGAACAGATCAAAAACGCTGAGCATGACGCTCCTCCCGCAAACCGCATGTCAAGGCGCAACGGCCTTTGCCGCAACATATCCCGTAAAGGTCACAAGACACAAGCGCTTAGCGAAAACGGCCCTACTTTCTGAGGGCTGCGGGGCTTGCCCCGCGCAGGGCAGCAGCCTTGTCCGCCACGCGCTGCATGAATTCCAGGAGGTTTTCTTTTTCTTGCGCGTTGAGCACGCTGGTCACGGCATCGTCCCATGTTGCAATAACTTCCATTATCTGCGGATACAGCTCCCGCGCCCGCTCGGTAGGAAAAACCGCCGCCGTCCGCTTGTCTACAGGATTAACCTGCCGCCGGATAAGCCCTTTTTTTTCAAGCTGGGCCAGAGTGCGGGCAACGTTGCTTTTGTTCACGCAGATGCGTTCGGGCAGTTTGTCCTGCGTGATGCCAGGGTCGCGGCACAGGTTGAGAATGAACAGGTACTGGCTGCTGTTGATGCCAAAAGGCGCGAGCGCCCGGTTGAGGTACATGTAGTAATGCCGGTTGGCCAGCGTGATCCATTTGTAGACAAGTTCCATGACATCTTCCTGTGGCTGGTTGTCAGCAGACTCAGCAAGCCAACGCCCAATGGATTGCGGCAGGCAGCACCGCAGAAAAAGGCTACGCTTGTGGTGCTTGCCTTGACAAGGGGCAGTGGACGGGGCCATAAATCGTTGCGAGCGCAACGAACCGCCTTGAACCCTGTTACGGAGGTAAGGCCATGCCCAGGAAACACCTTCACGGCCCAGCAGCCCGGCAGACAGAAGCAGGTTTCATTGAGGCATTTGCCGCCATTTGCCGGGGCAACTTTTTGGTCGTCACCTGCATCAATATGCTGTTGATGACGGACTACTATCTCATCTTTGTCACTGGCACGGCCCATGTGCAAAAGACCTTTGGCACCAGCCTGAGCACAGCAGGGCTGACCTCGGGCATCATGGTCATCGGCTGCCTTGTGGGACGTTTCCTTTCAGGCAACCAGCTCTCCACCTTTGGGGGCAAACCCTGCCTGCTTGCGGGCCTGCTGCTGTTTACCGCAAGCATTGGCGGCCTTTTTATGGTGGATTCTCTGCCCATGCTTTTTATGCAGCGCTTTGCGGCCGGTTTTGGCGTGGGCGTGGCAGGAACCGCCACAGGAGCCATTGTGGCCTACGTGGTTCCTGTACGTTTTCATGGTCTGGGCATTGGCCTTTTTACCATGAGCGCCGCTCTGGCGCTGGCCCTCGGGCCATTTTTGGGCATCTTTCTTTCCCTCAGGTTCGGATACCACACCCTCATGCTGCTCAATGCGGGCATCAGCCTGCTGTGTCTGGGTATTTTCTGCTTTTTGCGCAACCTGCCGCCCATGCGCCATCCTGCGCGCCCGATATTGAGCCTGTACAGCTATATTG
Organism: Desulfovibrio sp.; assembly: GCF_019422935.1. NCBI lineage: Bacteria > Pseudomonadati > Thermodesulfobacteriota > Desulfovibrionia > Desulfovibrionales > Desulfovibrionaceae > Desulfovibrio > Desulfovibrio sp. The sequence goes on from NZ_JAHZCJ010000004.1 coordinate 104,957, forward strand.
ATCCGCGTGTGGTGCGCTTTTCGCTGGTAGCTCTTGTAGTCTGCCCAAGCTATGGCTGCATACAGGCATTTTTGCCTTCTTTTGCGGCGGAACACGGACTCACGAGCACCGCCAGCATATTCTTTTTGTGTTACGCCGGGGCGGCCTTGCTCACGCGGCCCCAGAGCGGCCGCCTGTTTGACCGACATGGTGAACACGTGATTTTGTACCCCGCCCTGCTACTCACGGCTCTGGCCCTGTATGTGCTTTCGCGCGCCGAAAGCGCAGCCGTGCTGCTGGGCGCGGGGCTGCTGATGGGCGTGGGCTTTGCCAACTTTCAGTCTGTAGGGCAGGCGGTATCCCTCTCGCTGGTTTCACGCTCGCGCTATGCGCAGGCGACCACAACATTCTACATATTCTTTGACCTCGGAATCGGCCTTGGGCCTTACATATTCGGCCATCTTATCCCCTCAATGGGCTACAGCGGCATGTATCTGACCCTGAGCATCGTAGTTTTGGCTTCTGTTGGTATATATTGCCTTGTCCACGGTGGACGGACGCACTGAAACGGGGGGATGGCGCAGGGGTGCGCAAGCTGCGGGCTTGCCTCTTTTTTCCTCCGGTTGTAGGCTGATGGATAAAGATATTTCCCAAGCCACGAGGAATACATGGCAAACAAAAAGCCCCAAAAAAAGTCCACAGATACTCCCACGGCAGTGCAGCCTTCCGCGCCCGCCGACACCACATCCACCCCGGAAACCGCCCCCCAGGCTGAACAGCCCCACGGTATCAGCAAGGTCAGCAAGGGTGTTTTTTTTGTAGGCATCGCCGTGGCCCTTGTGCTGGGCGTCTATGTGGGCAGCCTTATGCCGTCAGTGTTCACGCAAGAGCCAGCGCAGCAGACGCCCGCAGGCCAGACGCAGACGGCCTCGCAGCCTTCCGGCCAGGCCAAGCAGGACAGCCAGCCTCCCATTCCGCCTGAGCTGGCAGCCAAAATCGCCTCCATGGAACAAAATGTCCTTGCCAACCCCAAGGACGCGCATAACTGGACAGATCTTGGCAACCTCTATTTTGATACCGGTCAGTCGCGCAAGGCCGCCAGCGCCTACGAGCGTTCGTTGGCTCTTGCCCCGGACAATGCCGATGTGCTGACCGACCTTGGCATCATGTACCGCGAGCTTGGCGAATACGAAAAGGCCGTGACGAGCTTCCGCCGTGCATCGAGCGTCAACCCCAAGCATGAAAACGCCATGTTCAACGAGGGCGTGGTGCTTTACTTCGACCTCAAGCGCAAGGACGACGCCATGAAGGCATGGCAACGTCTGCTGGCAGTCAACCCCGCTGCGCGCGCTCCTGACGGGCAGTCCGTTTCTGACGTAATCAGAAACCTGCGCTAGGCACAGCGGCGGCCAAAAGCCGTACCAGCACGACAAACCGCCCCCTGCATCGGATTTGGAGGCGCATTCGCGCCTGAAGGGGGAAAGACCATAGATAGATCGGTGATCTTACAGGCGGAACGACCATGACTCTCACTTCCTCCGGCATTTCGCGTGCGTTGCTGCGCGCCTGCGCCCTTTTTTTGTGCATAGCCTGCGCAGGTATTGGAGCTCCGTCCACGGCGCACAGCGGCATGATTCCGCCCGTGTTGCGTTCAGCAAACACGCCGCTGTTGCCCGACCTGCAATACTTTATTGACGTGACGGGAACCATGGATGTGGAGGAGGCGGCCGCCCCTTCCAACAGCCAGATGTTCAAAGCCCTGAACGTCAAGGAATTGCCGCGAGTCACCGGAGTGATGTGGCTGCGCTTTACCCTCGCCCCGCTGCCTGCGGGGGGGCGCTCGCAGGCCATGCTGCTGGACATGGGACCGGATGTTCCGGCTGACCCTGTTCTGTATGAACCTGCCGCCAACCCGGCGACAGACAGCGTTGAATGGCGCGAGATTCTCCCGAGCCACCGCAATGTGATGCTGCTGCCCGAGCCGGGGGCCGACCCGATCACCTGCTATATCCGCCTGGACGGCCTGCCGGGCATCTGGTTTTCCCCCATGCTGCGCAGCCCGCAGGACGCAGCCTCCAACTGGGGCAGCCTTGCAGGCACTGCCGCCCTGCTGGCTCTTGCAGTGGTCATGCTGCTGTGCCTTTTGCGCGGGCTCTCCGAGAGGGGCCAGTGGCGCATCTGGACAGCGCTTTACGTGGGCGTTGCCTTGGCGCAGGGCATATTTGGCATGCCCGCCTACGGCTCCGGCAGCATAACCCTGAACCAGTCTCTAGCGGTGCTTGCTCCTGGTCTTGCGCTCATGCTCCTGCCCCACGTGGGCCGTCATCTTATGCGCACGAGGGGCCGCTCCCCCCTGCTGGACGCCCAGTTTATATTGCTTTCCCTGCCGGGCGCGGTACTGGCCCTGCTGCCGCTCCTTCCCGGCTTTAGCTGGAGCATCCGTTTTCTTTCTCTCTGGCCTGCCTGCACGGCGATCTTTACCCTGAGCGCCCTTGGGGGGGCCATCATGGGCCTTGGCGGCGCACGGCGTTTTCTTTTGGGTTGTCTTGTGCCTCCCCTGTTTGTGGCTGCGGGCATCATGGGGCTTGATTACGGCTACGCCGCAAACCTGCTGGCCTCTGCTCCGCTTTGGGGCACGGCCCTGAGCGCCCTGCTTATTGCCGGAACAGGCCTGCCGCGTGACGCAGTTCAAACTGAAGAAGCCAACAAAGCCGCAAAACGCGAATCCGCAGCGGCAAGCAAACGCAACTCCGCCGCGCTGGATGCGGCCTTGATCAGCTCCAGCCTTGGCGCCGGGCCAAACGATGGCCCCATCAGTCTTGATACCCCGCTGGACGACCCCAATCTGCGTCTTTTGCCTCCCTCTGCCGTCACAGGCAAAACCGCCGCTGACTTTTCCGCCCTGCCGGTGGATATTTCAGACAATTCCGATCTGGAACCAGTTACAGCGCCTGCCAGAAACCAGAAAAAATCAGCCTCCGCAGTTGACCCAGGCATGTGGGAAAACCTGCTGCGCCCGCCGCTGGATCGCCTCATGCGCGAAGGCGCGGCTCTCGGCCATTGCTCCCTGCCACCTGCGGTGCGCCAGTATGCTGAGAACATGCTTGGCGCTGCTGGAGAGCTTGCCAGAATTATTGATAATCCCGGCAAAGAACTGGATCAGACCAGCGTTGGCGAACAGCGCGTGGCCTTCAACCTGCAGCATCTTGTGCGCGAGGCGCACGATGCCGTGACCACCGCCGCCGAGAACTCGGGTATTGGCCTTGCGTGGTACATGCCCCCGCTGCTGGGACACATGTATGAAGGGCAGGCCAAAGCCCTGCGCGAAACCCTCGGCCTGCTGCTTGAAAGCGCCGTACGCGCCACCACAAGGGGTGCTGTGCACCTTTCTGTGCGGCGTGTGCCCGAAACCGCCGATCCGGGGCATCTGCTGTTCACGGTGACCGACACAGGGGCGGGCATTCCCCCGCGCGACAGATCATCGCTGGCGCTCACCCGCGCATGGGAACTGGCTGGTTCCAACAGCGGGTACCTCAATGTGGAATGCGGCCCGCAGGGAACATCCATTGCCTTTACCCTGCGCCTGAAACCGCTGGAGAACGAAACCGGAACAGAAGCCGCGCCGGAACCGCAACGCGCGCCCACCATTACCGTGGTGGCCGAAAGCGCCGTTGACCGTCAGGCGCTGGCCCACATGATAACCACCCTTGGCTGCAACAGCACCCAGGCCCGCAGCATGCGCGAAGCGCTGGAATGCAACCGCGAAGCTCCCGCACTCATGCTGGTGGCTCAGGACCCTCACGATGGCCCCGCAGAAGCGGACGCTCTGGGCCGCTTTGAGGCAGAAGCCCTCAAGGCTGGTCTGCCCGTATTCAAGGCCCTTGCCGTCACCAAGGACAATACCAGCTGGGATAAGCTGGCTGATACGGGCTACACCCACGCCCTGCTCGAACCTGTGGATGCGGAGGCTTTTGCCGCGACCCTGCGCGAAGTGCTCGACGAAGCAGGATTCACAGACCACGGCCCAGCTGTGTCAGCGGCGTCGGCCCCTGCCCCTGCGGCAGAAGAAAATAATCCTGTGCCGCCCGCAGAAGATATGCCCCTGCCCGTTCACGAGATCGGCTCCCCCGAACCCGAGAACAGACCTGCCGATGCCGCACCCAGCATACCGGCACAGGAGCAGAGCCAGCTGCCCGACCTCTTCGGCCACGAGGCATCCTTGCAGAATGCCCTGCCGGGCACTGGCGCATCCGTGGATACTCAGCCGCTGGCAATGCCACTGCCGAATGACGGCCTGCTGTCCTCTACCCAATCGCTGAATTTTGGCGCAGCCGACCAGTCCGGCATGCTGCTGCCCATGATGGAGGATTCCCCTCAGGCAGAAGAAGACGCGCCCATTGAACTGACGGATCTTTTGCCTCCCGAGAACACTGCGCAGGATGCCGGGCAGGCGCTTGCCACCATGCCGGACACTCCAGAAATTTTCCTCGAGGAACCTGCCTCCGCTGTCCCTGCTCCTTCTGACGATGCCCAGATCAAAAAGGAAGCAGCTCCGGTAGAAGAACAAACCGCGCCACAGCAGGCTGAACCGCTGGATATTTTGCCCGATGCGGCCCAACCAGAGCCTCTGAGCATGCAGGCCGATGCAGAGCTTCAACCCGAAGCGCAGCCGGAAATTATTGCGGAGATCTTGCCGGAGCCATCAACAGAAGAGCCGCAGAAGGCTGACGCGGCACCCCCGCAGCAGGATGCCCCCCAGGCGGCGAACAACACTGACGCAGAATTTATGGCCTCGGCTGGCCTGGAAGGCCCGCAGTGGGCGGCAGAAGCCTCTGCTACCCAGGCAAGCGAGCCTGAGCCTGAACCTGCACGGGAATCCGAAGCGGAGGACGCGGCAGCGCAACAAGAGAACCCCGCCTCTGCACCAGTGGAACAGGCGGAACTCCTCACAGATACACCCGTAGCCACACCTGTTTCAGAAGTAACGGAGCAAATGTCTGCCCCGGCGGACAAGACGCCTGACGCCCTTGAAACTCTTGAATGGCCTGAGCCGGAACAGCATCCCGCCACAGCTCCTGCCGCAAGGGAAACAGTGACTCCGGCAGAATTTCTCGAGGCTTCCCTGCCTTCGGATCCAGATATGCCCGAACCAGCAGAACAGCCCGCAGAACAACCCGCCGCCGAAAGCGCCGCCCCTCTCAAAGCCATGACAGGCAGGGCTGGAGAAGCCACGCTGTCTCCTGTCAACAACGCAGCCTTTGATGTTCCCGCGCCTGCTGGCAAGGGCGCATGGGATACTTACAGCCTTCAGGACGAGTGGGTGGGCGAACCCATGCCCATTGGCACCCCCATCAAAACAGCCAATCCTGCTCCCCAATCTGCGCCCCGACCAGCGCAAGGCTTTGGGCAAGGTTTTGGGCAAGATATGCCCCAGACGTCCGCACGGAATACTCCGTCTGCCGCCACGACCACACCTCCGCTTGCTGCGCCTGTCAGAGAAGAAAAAAGCTATGTCAGCCCAAGCCTCGCGCACCCTGGGGAATGGGTGGGCGAACCCATGCCCATGACCAAACCCGCCATGCAGGATGATGCCTCAGGTGCGGTCGACCAGAATTCCAAGCAGGATTCCGGTCAGGCTGACGATGAAAGACATTCCCGTCAGGTTGAAATGCCGCGCACCGCAACGGGGCGGCTCATTCTCAAACTGCTGGGCAGCGCTGGCGACCGCCCCCTTGGGGCTGACAACGAGCCTCTGCCTGGCGGCAAGCCCGATCTCATGGCGGATCTGGCGGCCATGCCACGTCAGGATGATGTGCAGGCCGAATCCCCTGCACTTGCTGGCACTCCCCGCGCAGGGTCATCTGCCGGAGTTGCGGAACCTCAGCGTTCCGCCGCCCACCTCAAGGGCAAGGCAACTGGCAATTCCATTATGAATTTCATTGCAGGTGCTGCAGAAGCCCTGCGCCATAACGGGCATGACAACGCCCAGCATGCGCCTCAAGGCGGTCACTCCGGTGAAACCATACCTGCACAAGCCCCTGAGGCAGAGAGCCATCGTGCGGCCCCTACGGAGCAGAAAACCGTGGAGCCGCAGCCAGCCGCATTTGCGCCTCAGGCTCCTGTGCAGCCCACAGCCCCGCGTGAAACAGATCAAACAATTCCGCAGCTTGTGGCACGGCTTGATGCCGCCATGGACGATGCCCAGCAGGGCTTCAAAAACCGTCGTTGCGCGGTGGTGGGTGATGCTGCCAACCGCATCGCCACGGAATCCGATGCCTTTGGCTTCCGCGTGCTGGCCCGTATGGCCCGTTGTGTGGAACGCGCCGCCAAGGCCAATGACATGAACGCACTGCGCGACCTGCTGCCCGAGCTGGCCGTGGCGGTTGAACGCAACCGCATCGGCCTGACACCGCGCCGCTGAGCGGCCGCTTTTATCAGGCGCAACCAGCATTAAGATAAACCTTTGACCCAAGGGAAGCCATGTACAAGACCATTCTTATTCCAGTGAGCGGCAAAAACGGCCTGGACCGTGCCAAGTCGGCCCTGAATCACGCCAAAAACCTTGCCTGCGGCGATATTGTCCTCCTGCATATTTTTGAGCCGCTGCCCCAGATTGTGGGTGGCGAAGCCCACGCCGAGCTTTTGGCCGAACAGAAGGCCAAGGGACAGACCCTGCTGAACACAGTGGTGGCGGAAATGGAAAAACCCGCCGGGTCTGTGCGCTGCCGCGTAGAAGAAGGCACCACGGCTGAAACCATCATTCGCGTGGCGCATGAGGAAAATGCAGACCTTATCATCATGTTCACTGACGGACGCGACGGGCTGCAAGACATGCTGCTCGGCTCCATCACAGAGCGTGTTCTGCGCAATACCGATACACCGCTGCTGGCCATACGCCGCTAGGCACAGCGCCACATGTGTTGGCTGAGGCGGCGCAAAATGTTTGCAAAGGCTGCAACATAACGAGCCCTTTACGCAAACGCCCTGCGCCGTCCGGCCTTTAACCGCGCGCACCCACTGCTGACGCGCTCTCACTGTGGAAAAACAATGCTGCTATTTTTTGAAACACTGGGCCTCATTGTCGCCCACATACTTTCGTGGGTTGCCGTCTGCCATGCCCTGCTGACCAAACATGACCCCCGGGCCGCCCTTGGCTGGACTGTCACGGCCCTGTTTCTGCCTGTTGTAGGCCCCATTCTGTACGCCTGCTTTGGCATCAGCAGGGCAGAAAGCAGGGCCAGCCGCATCATGCGGCGGCAGCAACCTCTGGAGCCGGATTACGCCCACCCGCCCTTTTCCAAGGTTCCACCGGAAAATATCCCTGACAGCATAGCCCGCATGGAACACATCGGGCGTGTACTCACCGAGCAGCACCTGAGCACCGGCAATACCGTCACCCCATTGCGCAACGGCGATCAGGCCTACCCGGCCATGCTTGCGGCCATAGACAATGCCAAGGATCACGTTTTTCTCTGCACTTATATTTTCAACGCAGGTCAGGTTGCAACCGCCTTTGGCGAGGCCCTGGCCCGTGCTGCGGAACGCGGCGTGGACGCCCGCCTGCTGGTGGACGGCATCGGCATGCTCTATTCCCTGCGCAAGCCCTGGAAAAAGCTTGCCAAACGCGGGGTGCGCGTGGCTCTGTTCATGCCGCCGCGCCTGCTTCCGCCCAATTTCAGCATCAACCTGCGCAACCACCGCAAAATGCTGGTGTGCGACACCGTGGCCTTTACCGGCGGCATGAACATTGCGGACGACAACATCGCCGCAGGCAAGGCCAAGTACGTGCAGGACATGCACTTTCAGTGCGAAGGCCCCATTGTGGACCAGTTGCGCCGCGCATTTTTGCTCAACTGGGGTTTCTGCACCAATAACTACACCCCCCTGCCGCCAGCCACCACCCTGCCGCGCGGCGAAAGCCGCTGCCGTATCATTATGGACGGCCCCGGCTCCGAGGCAGATATCCTCAACGACATCTACTGCGCCGTCATCAATGCGGCCCGGCGCTCCGTGCGCATCATGACGCCCTACTTTCTGCCCTCGCACGGTCTTGTCTCCGCACTGCGCTCCGCCGGGCAACGCGGCGTGGACGTGCGCGTTGTGCTGCCTGAAAAAAACAATCTGTTCTACGTGCACTGGGCGCAATACCGCCTGCTGCCCACCCTGCTGGAAGCTGGCGTGCGCGTGTGGTACCAGCAGCCCCCCTTTGCCCACACCAAGCTGCTGGCCGTGGACGGCTACTATTCGCAGATAGGTTCGGCCAATCTGGACGCCCGCAGCCTGCGACTGAATTTTGAGCTGAACATGGAAGTGTTCAACCCGGACGTGCACGACCAGATCACCGGCCACATAGACCGGGCCATCATCACGGGACGCGAAATCACCAGGGATTACCTTACCGCCCTGCCCCTGCCTGTAAAGCTGCGCAATGCCGCCTGCTGGATATTTTCTCCCTATCTGTAACCACCCACGCAAAAACCCCCAAGGCGTCTCTCAACCCGCATTATGGGCCAAAAAAACACCTTGGGGGCCTGAGCATGCATCCCTGAACCAAACTGGGGGCTGTTTTCTCAATAAAAGATTTTGCGCCGAGGACAAGGAAAACAGTATTTTTTACGACAGGAGTGGACGCTTTCTGTCCATGACTGGAGTAAAAAATGCTGGATGACGCAGTAATCGGCCAAAAGAATTATTGAGAAACGGCCCTTAGCCAAACACGCGCACAATGTCCCTTGCGTCCATGTCGGGGTGGATGGGCTTGAGCGCCAGACGGCAGAAGTCGTCAGACCTGTCCATATCCAGCTTGAGTTCGGGGCGGCGCAGCCAGTCTTCTTCCGGATCAAACGTGCCTATTTTAAAGCTGGCGGCATTGTCCCATATGTAGTTGAGGCAGTGCTCGCGCTGCGAGGTCTGGGTGGCCTTGGCGTCCAGTTCTTCCAGCAGCTCGCGCGAAAGGATTTCCGCACCCAGGCCATCGGGCCAGAGGTTGTTGCGCGGAATATGGTTATAGGCATAGTCCCAGCCGCCCTGATCGTAAAAATCCACCAACCGGTCAATGGCCCCGCTCCAGATGAGCGGATTATCGGCGCACACGCGCACCACGCGCCCGGCGTCCGCCGTGCGAGCCGCCAGACAGAACCGCGCCAGCACATCGTCCTCCGAACCGGCAACGCAGGGTACGCCGCGCCTTTGCAGATGCTCCATGAGCACACGGTCAAGAGGCGTATCCGGCACAGCCACCATGATGCCGTCAAGCTTTGCCGCCTGCGCCAGCCGCCGCGTTACCCAGTCGATAACGGGCACATCACGCAGACAGAGCAGTGATTTCATGGGGAGCCGCGTGGAGCCGAGGCGGGCCTGAACAATGGCTATAACCTTGCCGGTCTTGCGCATGGGTGTTCCTTTGTGGAGCATGTTATGCTTGCTGCGGTTCTACGGGAGCGGCATTTTCCGCCGCCTGAGGGGCGGCTGCGCCTTCCTGCAGGATATTCTGCATAAGGGCTACAACGCGCCCCTTGTTGGCCGTAAAATTAAGGGAGTTCTGGCGATCCCAAAAGCGTTTGCGCCGGGGATTCTTGAGCATGGCCAGAAAAACATTGCGAATTTTGGCATCGCTGACCCTGTCCATAATGCCCACAAATGCAAAGCCGTTGCGGGGGCGGGCAAAGGTGTGGCGCGCCTCGCGCTCGTGGTGGGCCAGCACCATTGAGGGAATCCGCATATGGGCCAGCTCGTACACCGTGCGCCCTGCGGAGCAGATGGCGAGGTCGGCCCCTTCCATCATGCGGCTCATGACATTGGTGGCCCAGGTAAATTCCACCAGCGGGTTATCCAGCCGTGCCAGATGCGCCTCCATGGCTTCCTTGTGGGCATAGCCCGGCCCCGCCACAAGGCGGATGCGGATGCCGTAGGCCCGGCAGATGGGTTCGATGATGTCCAGCACCCGGCGCGAGCAGTCGTTGAGATCCGTGCCACCAAAGGTGATGAGCACTGTCCTGAGTTCGGGACGGAAGGGATTGCGCGCCGCGCCCAGAAACTCATCCCGCAGGCAAAAATAATCCGGCCCGTAACGCAGGCGCTCGTTGCTGTCCCTGTCTTCGTACAGGGCATTGACCACCAGCCGCGCCCAGTCCGCGCCGGGGCCTTCATCCTCAAAATTGACGCAGCGCACGCCAGCCGTGGTCAGGCGCGCCATGTAGGCCGCCGTGGTGTTCAGAATATCGTTGACCACAAGGTCGGGCCGCAGGCGCAGCACTGTGTCTGCCAGCTCCTCGTTGCCCTGACGCACGATCTTGTAGTCCTTGCGGGCAATGCTTTCCACCGCCAGCTCGCTCTCGCGCGTACAGACAAAGCTGATCTTGTGATTGGTGATCTCGTGCGCCAGCATCAGCGCGCGGAACACATGCCCCATGCCGATGGCGGGCCAGCCCGCCACCACAAAGACCACATGCCGCCGTTGCAAAAGGTGCTCGCAGATCCACCAGTCCTGATAGCCCTGAATTTCAATGGCCCTGTCGTTGAGAAAATACGGCACGATCTTGCCGCGCTCCAGTGTGTGGCCGTTGGCCTTGTCCAGCAGGGCAAGACGCAAAATGATCAGCGCGCGGCTTTCCACCACCAGCATTTTTTCGCTGTCGTGTCCAGCGTCTTCGTCCAGCAGGCTCTCAAGCCCTTCGCCCTGCACATTCCAGATGCGCTGGCGCATGCTTTTGACCGTCACCAGGCTATCGGCCTGTGCCTCGCGAAAGCGCTTCCAGGCGTCTTCCACGTCCACCCAGGTGAGCAGAGGGCAGGAGGCGCGCAAAATCATGCAGTGCTCGTATTCCCGCGCAAGTTCTGTCAGCAGCCCGCGCATTTCGGTGACGATATCAAGGCTGGTGAACCGCAGATCCTTGTTCCAGTGGTGCCGCACGCCCGCGCGTTCGCAGATGAGCGCGATTTCCTGGCTGTCGGTCAGCACAACAATATCATCGCCGGGCAAGACGCCGCGCGCGGTATTGACGGCCCGTTCCACAAGCGTAACCCCGGCCAGTTTTTTAACAAGCTGGTCAGGAATGACGGCATTTTTCTTGATGGCAGGTATGACGATGCAGCGTTCTTTCACGTGTGTTCTCTGCTGTGCGGAAGGAACAGGGCGCAGTGAGCAAACCCCGGACAACATCGTAAATTCCGATGCCGTCCGGGGCAATACAGGCCGCGTTAGCGCAGGCTGGCCAGAACCTCGCGGGTGGAGGCCAGCATGTAGTCAAATTCCTCATCCGTCAGCCAGTGCTGGAAGGGGAAGGAAATCATGGCGTCAAAGAAGGTGTCGGCATTGGGGCAGTCGGCCTTGCCCATGCCCAGACGGCGGTAGTAATCGTAGCGGTCGAGCGGAATGTACTGCACCACGCACTTCACGCCTTTTTCATTGAACATGGCGCGGATAAAGCGGTCGCGGGCTTCGGTGCCCGTGGTCATACGCGCGGCCAGCAGGTGATAGTTGTGGCGGCGGGAATCCTCGCGGTGGAACTCCAGCTCGGGAAAGTCCGCCAGCGCATCAATGAAGCGCAGGGCGCGGGCGCGCTTTTCGTCATTGATGGCGTCGATACGCTCAAGCAGCTTGGCCCCAAGCGCGCATTCCGCTTCGCCAAGGCAATAGTTGTTGGGTTGCAGGGGTTCCCCGTCCAGCATGGGCAGATCGACGTTGCCCATGGCAGGCTTCCAGTAGTCGGGCCGCTCAAAGTCATAGCCGCAATGCCCGTTGTGGCGCAGGGTGGGCACAAGGGCCGCCAGCTTGGGATCGCGCACATAGAGCATGCCGCCCTCGCCAAGAGTGGTGAGGTTCTTGTGCGAATGGAAGGAGAAAACGGCCATGTCGCCAAAGCTGCCAGCCTTTTTGCCGTTCAGCTCGGAGCCGATGGACTGGGCCGCGTCTTCAATGAGGATAAGCCCGCGCTCTTTGCACAGGGCGGCAATACCGACCATGTCTGCCACATAACCGTACAGGTGCACCACCACAACGGCCTTGGTGCGGGGCGTAATGGCTTTTTCGATGCTTTCGGCTGTGACGACCCGGGTAAGAAGGTCAACGTCAGCCCAGGCCATTGTGGCGCCCTTTTTGATGTAGGGGTAGGCAGAGGCCGTAAAGGTATGCGAAGGCATGACAACTTCATCGCCGGGCTTGAAGCGGCACAGTTGGGCCGAAAGTTCCAGAGCCGAAACGCCGTTCATGGTCACAAAGCAGCTGCCCTGGGCAACGCACTGATAGCTGGCAAACTTGCTTTCAAAATCACGCATGTGCACGCCCTGGGTGAGCGTGTCGGCATTGCGCATGACATCGACAACCACGGCGATTTCTTCTTCCGTGTAGCGGATGGCGCGGCCACTGAAATTCACTTTAAGGTCCATGAGGACTCCTTGTGGCAAATGCGCCGCCGGAAGGCCCGACGGCGCACAATATGCGGTTATCACTGCAAGCGGAGGCGCTGGTTGCGCCGCGCGCGGCTACATGCGCTTGAAGCGCTCGATAACGTTTTCTTTGGTGAGGATCTTTTTGAAATCCGGCCCAAGGCGATTGGAAAGGGGCTTTTCGTGCACAATGCTGGCGCCGTAAAGGGCATCGTACTGTGCATCGGTAAGGCCCTGGCAGATGCCCTTGGGCAGGTCGATGCCCTGGCGTTCCATCATGGCCATAAAGTCTTTGTACTCATTGGGGTAGATGTCTTCCAGCACGGTGAGGGCATGGCAGTTGGCAATGCCGTGGTGCATGTGCAGCACCATGCTGAGACCAGCGGAAAGGGGATGCACCACGCCCACGAAACCGGCGGCCATGCCGCCCAGGAAGGAGGCGATCATGAGCTTTTCGCGGTTTTCATCGCTCATCATGTCGCTGGAAAGGTAGACCTGCTTGCTGAGGTCAATGGCCTTTTCAGCCAGGGAATCCACCACCACGTTGCGGTAAGAGCCGGTGATGCTCTCAAAGCAGTGCATGTAGGTATCAATACCCGTGTAGAAATACTGGTTGCGCGGCACGCTGGCGGTGAGGTCAGGGTCGAGCAGCACCTGTTCAAACATGGTGTAGTCGCTGTTCATGCCCAGCTTGATGTTCTTTTCCTCGTTGCAGATGATACCAGTGCGCGAGGTTTCGGAACCCGTACCGGAAAGGGTGGGAACGGCGATTTTGTAGGGAGCGGGGTTCTTGACCAGTTCCCATCCCTGATAGTTTTCAGCCTTGCCGGGGTTGTTCAGCAGGTTGCCCACGCACTTGCAGGTATCAAGAACGCAGCCGCCGCCAAAAGCCAGCAGGGCGCAAGGGGCCGTGCCGTTAAGGAAGGCCTTCACCTTGTCGGTGTAGCCGTCAATGCTGTCAGTGGTGGGCTCGCTGGTGGTGTCCACATAGACCACCATGTCCTTGCTTTCCACGGGCAGCTTGGCAATGAGATCCTTGCCTTCAAAAAAATGGTCAATAAAGAACACGGCAGGGCCGTTCACTGCGGCGCGGCGCGCGCCGATCAGATCGCCAAGCTGGGCAAGGCTGCCCGAACCAATCATATAGTAACCGACATTCTTTGCGTTGCGAAACATAGTTGCCCTCTCAATATGGCAGATGATGACCGGGCCATACGCTATAGCCGAACGTCTGGCAAGATGGCCTGCAATGGGCCATTGGCGCGGATTTTCGCCTGTTGTCGCCGAAGGGCGGCACAACCATGCTATGTTGGCCCTCAGACCCCGCTGTCGTCAAGTGGATCAGGGCCAAAACGGTTGGGTCCGGAGGTTCCTTTAAGCGCATATACGACCATCAGCCCGATGCTCGCGATGCCCACGGCCAGGGCCGCCACAATGTACAGCCACTCGGCATCAGTCACCAGGCCGATCAGGGCAGGCAGCATCAAGACCGCAGGCAGTGCCTGCCACCAGCCGGAAAGGTCGCGGTCGTGCAGCCTGCGCGTTGACACGCTCACCGTTGGCAGCAACAGCCACAGGGCCTGCACGGCGCTGATGATGGAAGCCAGCGCTGGCGCAATAGCGCCCACAATGGCCACTGCAATATTGATCAGCAGCGTGAACAGGCAGAACCACCAGAATTCGGAGCGCGAGGCCCGGCCCTTAAAGCTGCAATACTTCTTGGTCAGGCAGAATTTTACGGCATCCCTGAATTCCATGCGCTCTCCCTCCAGCGGGCAAGATCAGGCCCGGTGCTGCCGCCACGACTGCACGGTATTGCTCAGCAGCATGGCAATGGTCATGGGGCCGACGCCGCCGGGCACAGGCGTGATGGCATGCGCCTTGGGGCTTACGCTGGCAAAGTCCGCATCGCCGCACAGACCTTCGGGAGTGCGGTTGATGCCCACATCAATGACCACCGCGCCCTGGCGCACCATGTCGCCTGTGATGCAGCGCGGCCTGCCCATGGCAAGAAACAGAAAATCGGCCTGACGGCACTGCTCGGCAAGATCGGGCGTACGCGAATGGCATACTGTCACCGTGGCGTCGCCAAAACGGCCAGAACGGGCCAGCAGCATGGCCAGCGGTTTGCCCACAATGTTGGAGCGGCCCACAACCACGGCCTTCTTGCCGCTGGTGGGCAGGTCGTAGCGGCGCAGCAGTTCCATGACCCCGGCGGGCGTGCAGGAGACAAAACCTGGCAAGCCCAGCGAAAGGCGGCCCACGCTCACAGGGTGGAAACCGTCCACGTCCTTTTCCGGATCAATGGCCAGCAGGCATTCCTGCGCGTCCAGCCCCTTGGGCAGGGGCAGTTGCAGCAGGATGCCGTCCACAGCGGGATTGGCGTTGCACTCGGCAATGAGCCGCAACAGATCCTGCTGGCTGGTGGTGGCGGGCAAATGGTGCGGGAAGGAAACAATGCCAGCTTCGGCGCAGGCGCGTTCCTTGTTGCGCACATAGACCTGCGAGGCAGGGTCTTCGCCCACAAGGATAACCGCAAGGCCAGGCGCACGATGGCCCACGGCACAGGCGGCGGCCACTTCCGCGCCAAGCTCCGCCCGGATGTCGGCGGCGGTTTTTTTGCCGTCAATCAAGATCATGTCAAACTCCAAAAAATAAGATAGCCGCCGCAAACAGGGCGACCGCCGCGCTCGGCCGGTGCGACGGTCGCTGGTGGTACCCGCGCCCTTCCAATATGGTTGCGCGCGGGTTGGAGGTCCATACGCGATCAGCTTGTGAAAAGCCCGCAGACCCTGCCGTAGAGCGGCCTGATCTGCGGGCGGATAAACCTAGTCTTCGTCTTCTGCCTGGAGATAGTATTCAGCCATGATGGGGCCGAAGAAGTCCGCATCGTCGTCCAGTTCTTCTTCAATGCGCAACAACTGGTTGTACTTGGCCATGCGCTCGGAACGGCAGAGCGAGCCGGTCTTGATCTGCCCGGCGTTGACGCCCACGGCGAGGTCGGCAATGAAGCTGTCTTCGGTCTCGCCGGAGCGGTGCGAAACAACGGTGCTGTACGAAGCTTCCTTGGCCATTTCGATGGTGTCCAGAGTTTCCGTAACTGTGCCGATCTGGTTGAGCTTGATGAGGATGGAGTTGCCCACGCCCTGATCAATGCCCTCGGCCAGGATGGCGGGGTTGGTCACGAACACGTCGTCGCCCACCAGCTGGATATGGTCGCCCAGGGAGGCGGTCAGCATGCCCCAGCCGTCCCAATCGCTTTCGGCCATGCCGTCTTCAATGGAGATGAGGGGGTACTTCTGGGTGAATTCGGCCAGCCAGTCGCTCATTTCGGCATTATTGAAGGTCTTGCCTTCGCCGCCGAGCACGTACTTGCCGTCCTTGTAAAATTCGCTGGCCGCAGCGTCGATGGCCAGAGCCACTTCGGAGCCGGGGTTGTAGCCCGCTTCTTCAATGGCCTTAATGATGTAGGTAAAGGCCTCGTCATGGTTCTTCAGGTTGGGGGCAAAGCCGCCTTCGTCGCCCACGCTGGTCACGTGGCCGTCCTTCTTGAGGATTGCCTGAAGGGTGTGGAAAATCTCCGCGCCAATGCGCAGGGAATCACGGAAGGTCATGGCCCCCACGGGCATGATCATGAATTCCTGAATATCCAGATTGTTGGGAGCATGCGCGCCGCCGTTGATGATGTTCATCATGGGCACGGGCAGCACCTTGGCGTTGATGCCGCCAAGATACTTGTAGAGCGGCAGGCCAAGAAATTCGGAAGCCACGCGCGCGCAGGCCATGGAAACGCCCAGCATGGCGTTGGCGCCAAGGCGGGATTTGTTGTCGGTGCCGTCAAGATCGATAAGGGTGTTGTCGATCTGCACCTGACGCAGCACGTCCATGCCAACGATGGCCTCGGCGATTTCGCCGTTGACGTTGTCAACAGCCTTGGTCACGCCCTTGCCGCCAAAACGGCTCTTGTCGCCATCACGCATTTCCAGGGCTTCGCGGCTGCCCGTGGAGGCCCCGGAGGGCACCGCAGCGCGGGCACTGTGACCAGATTCCAGCGTCACTTCCACTTCAACAGTGGGGTTGCCGCGCGAATCGAGAATCTCACGGCCATAAACAGAAGCAATGCTGCTCATTGTCTACTCCTTTTGCCCTGGCGGGCTTGTTTACGAAAATGCGTACCACGGTGCAAAGGCCAATGGTCTGCGGATAAGTCGATCAGAAATTTTGCCCGTGAACGTCTGTTCAAAGCCAGAAACCCCGCCTGGCGGGCTGTATTCAAACACTATTCGTCAGTGGCGGGTTCTTCATAGTGCAGTCTGCGCAGGCCCTCGAGCAGGAGCATGGGCAGCACCTGATCAAACACGTTGCTGACCCTGGCGATGGAGGAGGCAAAGCCCCCTGTGCCAAGCACCTTGACCGGGCCGGACATCTGCCGTTTGAGGCGCTGCGTGAGGCCCTCGACCATACAGGCAAAGCCAAAAACAATGCCGTGCTGGATGCTGGTGGTGGTATTGCGGCCAGGTGTTGGCTCGTTGGCACGCACGTCAAGGTTAACTATTGGCAGCTTGGCGGCCTCGCGCGAAAGCGCGGTCAGGGCTGTGCGCGGGCCGGGAAAAATCAGGCCGCCCATGTAGGCATCGCCGCTCACACAGTCGATGGTCACTGCCGTGCCAAAATCGACAATAAGCAGAGAGGGCGTTTCCGGATACATACGGCGCGCAGCGTAAGCCCCTACCAGTCTGTCCGCGCCCACTTCCGCAGGGCGTTCATAACGGTTTTCAAGCGGAACCGGCAGTTCTTTGCCCACGCGTTGCAAAGGGCAGCCCACATAGCGGGCAACTGCTTCACGCAGCAGGGGATCAAAACCGGGCGCGACAGATGACGCAACGCAGGCTTTGAGTTGCGCTGGCGCAACGCCCGCATGCTGCAAAAGAGTGAGAAGGGTAAGACCAAAATTGTCCGCCGACTGGGCGGTATCGGTGCGCAGGGTGTACGAGGTCAGCACATGGCGCTCGTTGCCCAGCCCAATTTTGATGGATGTGTTGCCTATGTCGAAAAGCAGAATCTCGGGCTGCATGTGCGCCTCCGCAAAGGCCTGAAAGGTTACAGAGCCGGATTATGCCCAATTTGCCCGCACTAGGCAAGCCGCACAGAATCAGGGCATTACGGGGCAATTGCCTGCCAGGCGTGATTGAAAATAACACCGGAAGACCGGGCAGGCCGGGCAGGCCGGGCAACAGAGTCACCACGTCAAGCCCCGCGCCTGCCGTGCGGATACATTGGCACGACAGGCGCGGGGCAACTGGCTTCTCGGCAGCGCAATGCCCGCCGGAGCTGATATGTCTATTCCACCGTTACGCTCTTGGCCAGGTTGCGGGGCTGGTCCACATCCTTGCCGAGGTAGTCGGCGGTTTCATAGCTGAAAAGCTGGAGCGCGGGCAGGGCCATAAAGCCCGCCAGAGGCGCGGGCAGGGAGGGGATAACCCAGGTATCTTCCGCGCCAAGGTCAAAACCTTCGTTGGTCAGGGCGATAACCTTGCCCTGCCGGGCCTGCACTTCAACCATGTTGGACTTCACCTTGGGCAACAGGACATCGTCCAGCGCCAGGGCAAAGGTGGGGAACGAGGGGTCGATCAGGGCAATGGGGCCGTGCTTCATTTCGCCAGCCGCATAGCCTTCCGCATGTATGTACGAAAGTTCCTTGAGCTTCAGCGCGCCCTCCAGAGCCAGGGAGTAGCAATGACCGCGTCCAAGGTAGAAGAAATTGCGGGCCTGGGCATACTTGCGCGAAAGCTCGCGCGCCTTTTCGTGCATGGCGGGCAACGAGGCGTCCAGCAGCGCGGGCAGGTTTTCCAGCATGTCGATGATCTTGCGGCGCTCGTCCGCAGACATGGTGCCGTTGCGTTTGCTCCAGTACAGGGCCATGAGGGCCAGCATGAGCATCTGGCTGCACATGGCCTTGGTGGAGGCCACGCTGATTTCAGGCCCGGCCTGGGTGTAGAGCACCGCGGAGGCATCGCGCGCGATGGACGATCCCACCACGTTGCACAGGCCAAGCACGGTCACGCCCTTTTCCTTGGCAATGCGCAGGGCAGCCAAGGTATCGGCGGTTTCACCGCTCTGGCTGATGACGAGCACCATGTCGTCCTTATCCAGCAGCAGGGTGTCCCGATAGCGGAACTCGGAGGCGATTTCCACCTGCACGGGCACATGCGCCCAATGCTCCAGCAGATGCCGCCCCCACAGGCCGGAATGGTAAGACGTGCCGCAGGCCACGATGTGCAGGCGACGCGGCACAGGCAGGCTGTCCAGCTCCGCAAGGCGCACATCGCTGTGGTCGCCTTCAATGCGGCCCGTGAGGCCATCAGTGATAACGCGGGGCTGCTCAAAAATTTCCTTGAGCATAAAGTGGCGGTAGCCGCCCTTTTGCGCGGCCTGCATGTCCCACTGGATGGTCTGCGGCTCGGGCTGCACCGGGCTCAGATCCTTAAGGCGCATGATGGCGTAGTCGGAGGCTGTGGCGCGAACCAGCTCGCCGTCTTCCAGAAACACCACCTGGCGCGTGTAAGGCAGAAAGGCCGGGATGTCGGAGGCCACAAAATTTTCGCCCGTGCCCTGACCAAAGATAAGCGGAGCAGACATGCGCGCGGCGTAGATGACGCCGGGCTCGTTTTTGTCCATGAGGCAGACCGCATACGCGCCGTGCGCTTCGCGCAGGGCGGCGGCAAAGGCGTGCAGCAGGTCAGGCTCGGTCTTGCGGCGTTCGGCGATAAAGTTCACCAGCACTTCGGTGTCAGTCTCGGAGCTGAACGTATAGCCCTTGGCCGTCAGGCCAGCCTTGATTTCCTGATAATTTTCAATGATGCCGTTGTGCACAATGGCGAGCGTGCCATCGTTAGAACGGTGGGGGTGGGCGTTGCGCTCGGCGGGCACGCCGTGCGTGGCCCAACGGGTGTGGCCCATGGCGCTCGTGGGGGTGGTCACGCCTTCTTCGTGGGCGAGCTTTTCTTCCAGCGCGGCCAGCTTGCCGGTGGCGCGCACCACATGCAGATCGCCCTGGCGGGCAAAAGCCACGCCCGCAGAATCGTACCCACGGTATTCCAGACGGCGCAAGCCCTCAACTACAACGGGTACCGCAGGCCTGTGACCCGCATAACCGATAATGCCGCACATAGAGTGCCTCCTTTTATCGCCGGGCAAGGCCCGTTCACAGACCACTCGGTCGACCTGTGAGAAATAGGTAGGTATGTCGTTTTGTAAATATCCCTGCCGCCAGAACGGAGAGGGTTGGGGGGAAATATGCAAGGCCGGAACCGCAATACGCGGTTCCGGTCGGGAGTTCAATGTGTCTGTCGTCTGCGCGCCGGGGGCAGTGGGCCATCGGCAGGGCAGAGCTACATGTTCTTTCTGTCCACAATATCCATGTTGTGCACTTCAACCTTGGCGGTCGAAAGCAGGCGCTGCATGAAAGTTTCATACATGCCCTGAAGGCGTTCGCGCTCCACGGCATTGACCATGATGTCCTTGATCATGTCCCATTCTGCGGGGTCGGGAGGCTGCACAGCGCCAACATGCACGAGCACGGCGCCCTGACCGTCCTTGGGGCTGTTGACGGCAAAGGCCGCAGGCAGCCACTGGCCCACCTTGGCATGGAACAGGGCCGCGGCAAGCTCGGGATCTGCCCCAAATTCTGCCAGGGTTCCGCTTCGATCCATGGGGTTGGCGGTCTTGATGCCCATGCCCGTCTTAACGGTAGGGTTGATGGGGCCGTCCGCAAGGTTCTTGCGGCGTTCCGTTGCCGCGCGCATGGCTTCGGCAAGGGCCTTCTCGCCCTGCAACCGGGCGGTGATTTTATCTTTCACAGTTTCAAGCGGCGCGGTGGATGCAGGCACAGCCTTGAGCACACGGGCCACCACATAGGCATCGCCAGCTTCAAGCGCCCTGTCCACCGGCGAATTGGCCGGGGTCTTTTCAAGACTCGCGGCGGCTTCGGCGTTGATGCCCATCTTTTGCTGCAGTTCCTGCGCAGAGGCCATGCCCGTTTGCTGGGCTTCCAGCCCCAGAGCCTGCGCGCTTTTTTCAAGCGGCTTGCCGAGGATGTTGTCTTCAATGAGGTTATCAAGAACATCGCGCAGTTTGTCTGCGCCCTGTTCTTTGGCAATGGCCTTGCGCACATCGGCGGCAACGCTGGCAAAGGGCTGCGTATCGCCGCCCTTCTTTTCCTCCACCTTGATGATGTGCAGACCGAACTGACTGCGCACAGGTGCGGAAACCTTGCCGGGCTCAAGGGCAAAGGCCGTGTCTTCAAAAGGCTTGACCGTGGTGCCGCGCTTGATCCAGCCAAGCTCGCCGCCGGGGCCGGCAGCATTGGGACCATTGTGGGCATTGGCCACTTCGGCAAAGCTTTTGCCGCTCTTGAGTTCTTTTTCAATGGCCGCAGCAGATTCCTGGGCCTTCTTTACGTCCGCCTCGGCGGCGTCTTCGGCCAGCGGCACAAGAATATGAGAGGCCTTGACCTCTTCCTGCTGGTTGAAGCGGGAGAGATTGGCATCGTACCACTTGCGGGCGTCAGCCTCGCTGATGGCTTCGGGCTTGACCAGATTTTCTGGCGAAATACGAATGTAGGCCACGTCCACCTTGGGAGGAATGGCAAATTCAGCCTTGTGGCTGTCGTAATAGGCGGCTACTTCCGCATCCGAAGGCTTGGCGTTTGCCATGAAATCGGCAGCAGGAATAAAGATGTAGTCAGGCACCCGCTGTTCACGCAGAAAGTTGTAGCGGTTCTGGGCTTCGGCAGGGTCATGCCACGCTGCGGCAGTGACCAGGGCAAAGAGTTTCTGCCGCAGCAGGTCTTCGCTCATGTCGTGCTCGTACTGCGCGGGCGAAATGCGCTGCATCTGCAAAACGCGCTTGTACGCTTCGGGATCAAACTGCCCCTTGGCGTTCTGGAAGGCCGGAATCTGGCCCACGGCAATGCGCAGCTCAAGCGGCGTCACGGTAATGCCCGCGCTGGCAGCTTCCTGACGCACGAGAGTCTGGCTGACCAGATCACGCAGCACCTGACGGCCAAGGCCCTGACGAACCTGCTCGCGCGTTGCGCCGGGGTTGTTGCGCATCACGGATTCTTCCGCATTGCGATAGGCGAGTTCAAAATCACGCACGGTAATGGGCTCGCTGTTAACCATGGCGACCACATTGCCCGCGCCCCGGTCTTTCATACTGCCCACGCCCCAGAAAACAAAGACAAGGATAATGAGGCCAAAAGCCAGTTTGACGCCAAGAGACTGCGAATTGGAACGGATATACTCAAGCATGCTTACTCCGAGATGCGGTATTTCCCAAAAGATAGGGAGGCATCATAAGCGCAAACTGTGGGAAACTCAACAACAGGAACAGTACGAAAGAAAATAGCCACCTACCGGCTTGCGGCACAGAGGCCGGAGAGCAAAAACGTTACCTGTCCATGCCCAGCTTGCGCATCCTGTGTTGCAGGGTAGAGCGCGGCACGCCCAGCAGCACCGCCGCTCCTCGCGGCCCCGAAATTCGCCCGCCGGACTGGCGCAACGCCCGTTCAATATGGGCACGCTCATTTTCTTCAAGTGTGGGGAGGCGCTCCGGGGCTGTCGCCTGCACGCTGCCTGGGCCGCCAGATACCGGGGCAGCAACGCTCCCGGAAATTTCGCCCACCTCAGAAACTGCTGACTCGCAAGGCTGTTTTTCCGCTGTTTCAGGTTCCCACTGGTGCAGGGCCTCCAGGACAAAATCCTCCGTGACAGCCGAATCCAGCGAATGAAGCAGCATACGGCTCACCACATTGCGCAGTTCACGGATATTGCCGGGCCATGAGTGCCCGTGCAGTGCCTGCACCACGGAACGGCTCAGCCGGGGAGGGCGTATTTCGTATTCCTTGGCGAACTGATGGATAAAATGATCCACAAACAGGGGAATGTCGCTTTTGCGCTCCCGCAGCGAGGGCATACGCACAACCACAGATCCGAGCCGGTAGTACAGATCCCGCCGCAGACGCCCCTCGGCCATGGCTGCTGCCAGATCAATATTGGTGGCTGAAATTACGCGGATGTCCACGCCCGTGGATTCAGCCTCGCCCACGCGCTCAAAGGAATTTTCTTCCATGACCAGTAGCAGTTTGCTCTGCATTTCCGGCGCAAGTTCGCCAATTTCATCCAGAAACAGGGTTCCGTGCTGGGCCAGTTCAATACGGCCAATGCGCTTGGCTGTGGCCCCGGTAAAAGCACCCTTTGCATAGCCGAACATTTCGCTTTCAAAAAGCGTGGGGGCGATGGAAGGGCAGTTGACCTTGACGAAGTTTTCTTCCCGCCGCGGGCTGTGACGGTGCAGCCAGCGCGCCAGCATGCTTTTGCCCGTGCCTGTCTCTCCGGTGATGAGCACGGGAATATTCAGCTTTGCAACTTTGCGCACCACAGCCATTGTACGCACCATGGGCGGCGTCTCGAGCAGCTTGGTTTCCAGTAGAATACTGCTTGAGTCATCCTGTATTTTGCCGGAATGCTCCGTCACAGGTCTTACCTTTGCCGTTCGTTCCTCAGCCAGAACTGCGAACAGAAAAGCCGTAAGCACTGGTGTAAGTTCAATGAGGAAGTTCAGAATCTCAACAATATTATCAGGCTGTTTTACAAAAGAAACGTGCAGCGTGCCAATGACCTCGCGGTTGATGATCAGGGGCAGGGCAATAGTTGCGTTAAGGCCCACTGACGAGAGCGGCATGGGGCCATCACCCAGATTATGCACAGAAAGATCATTAATAACAACAGGTTTGCGCGAGGATATGGCAAGACCTGCCACCGTATTGCGCGCTATGCGAGTATTTGAAAGTGATTCTACTACGGTTCCATCCGCAGCGGTGAACAGGTTCAGAAATTCCCTTTCAGCGTCATAAAGATTAATACAAAACCTGTCGTAGTGAAAAAGTTCACGAATCTGTTTTGATAAAATTTGAAAAAAAGCGTTCCTGTCGATTTTTCCTGCCACAATGCGGGCCAGATGGTGAACAACCTGTCCTACAGTGAGAGAGGGATTGCTCAACCCCTTGGGTGTAATTGTATATTTCATAGTAACCGCCTGTATTTGGGCAATTTTGTGCCCAAATATAATCAATTTTACCAACAAATCAAAGCTTTCACTGGTTGTTCAATCAAGTTTGTGAAAATAAATCCATTATTCTCGCAGGATACCGAGCAACACATTTTTTGGCACACCAATTGCTCTATACCCTACAGCAAGGCTTAAAGGCACAAAATATTATTGGTATTTATGTGTGGATATACAATATACCACAGATACAAAACTAATAATTTTGCAAAATATACTCTTGTTTTGCTCATGCTGCCATTAAGTTTTTGCCTGAAAAAACTTTTTTATAGCAATGTTATTAAAGGAGAGCGGTATGGTAACCCATTTTGTGGTTCACGAACCCGGCGACAGCGTCGGTGTTATCGTTGTCGAAGGGGTGAAGAAAGGCGACAAGCTCAATGGCTGGGTCATGGACGGAAACCAGAGCATTGACTTTGAAACGCTGAACGACATTCCGATCGGCCACAAGATTGCCCTTAAGGATATGGCTGTGGGCGACACCGTCATCAAGTACGGCACCGACATTGGCAAGGTTGTGCAGCCCATCAAGCGTGGCGAACACCTGCATGTCCACAACGTCAAAACCAAGAGGTGGTAATCTGATGCAACAGACATTTATGGCCTATCGCCGCGAAAATGGCCGCGTGGGCATCCGTAACCACGTTATCATTCTGCCCCTGGACGACCTCTCCAACGCCGCTTGCGAAGCGGTAGCCAACAACGTCAAGGGCACCCTGGCTCTTCCCCATGCTTATGGCCGCCTCCAGTTTGGCGAAGACCTTGACCTGCATTTCCGCACGCTGATCGGCGTGGGCTCCAACCCCAACGTTGCCGCCGTTATCGTTATCGGTATCGAACCCCAATGGACCAAGCGAGTGGTGGACGGTATCGCCAAGACCGGCAAGCCCGTTGAAGGCTTTGCCATCGAACAGCACGGCGACCTTGAAACCATTTGCAGCGCTTCCCGCAAGGCCAAGGAATTCATGCACTTCGCCACCGAATTGCAACGCACCGAATGCAAGGTGAACGAACTGTGGGTCTCCACCAAGTGCGGCGAATCCGACACCACCTCCGGTATTGCCGCCAACCCCACCGTTGGTAATGCTTTTGACAAACTGTGGGAAAAGGGCGCCACCACACTCTTTGGTGAAACCACTGAGATCACCGGCGGTGAGCATCTGGTTATGGAACGCTGCGCCAATGATGAAGTACGCGCCCAGTTCAAGGCCTTTTTTGACCGCTACGCCAAAGTTGTGGACGACCACAAAACAGACGACCTCAGCGACTCCCAGCCCACCAAGGGCAACATTGAAGGCGGCCTGACCACCATTGAGGAAAAAGCCCTGGGCAATGTGCAGAAGATTGGCCGCAAAGCTCCTGTTGTCGGCTGCCTCGACAAGGCTGAAATGCCCACCGGCCCCGGCCTGTGGTTCATGGATTCCTCGTCCGCCGCTGCTGAAATGGTTACGCTCTGCGCGGCCTCCGGTTTTGTGGTGCACTTTTTCCCCACGGGCCAGGGCAACATCATCGGCAATCCCATTCTGCCGGTGATCAAACTTTCGGCCAACCCCCGTACCGTGCGCACCATGAGCGAGCACATTGATGTTGACGTTTCCGGCATTCTGCGCCGCGAAATAAACCTCGATGCCGCTGGCGACAAGCTGCTTGAAATGATGTTCCGCACCTGCAACGGACGCAATACCTCCGCTGAAGTTCTGGGACACAGAGAGTTTATTATGACCCGTTTGTACGAAAGCGCTTAAGTTGCGTTATGTATCCTGGGAAAGTTGCTTTCCCAGGATACTTTCTTCCCCCAAAAAGGAATGATACTGCTTTCGAAAAGGAGGCCTAGATGAAGTTCAAAGCCATATTACCTTGCCTTTTCCTCGCCCTCTCCCTCATTTTAATGGCTGCCCATCCGGCTGCCGCCGCGTACCCAGACAAACCAGTCAGCATGATCATTGCTTTTACCGCAGGTGGCTCCAGTGACGTTCAAGCACGGATCATGCAAAAATACTGGGATAAATATGTCAAAGAACCCTGGGTGTTTGTGTATAAACCCGGCGCTGGCGGCATTATCGGCTTTACGGAAATAGCCAAGGCAAGCCCTGATGGCTACACCATTGGCGGCCTCAATATCCCGCATCTCGTGCTTCAATCCCTCGCGCAGCGTGCTTCATTCAATGCAGACAGCTTTGAATACATCGCCCAGGTGGTCAACGACCCCCAGTGCATAGCCGTGCTTAAGTCAAGTAAATTCAAGTCGTTCAAGGATATTATTGATGCCGCAAAGGCTTCTCCCAATGCAATCAGGGTTGGGCTTGTCGGTCCGCTGAGCGGACATCATCTGATGTTCCTGGAGTTCAACAAACTCTTCCCCGATGTGAAACTGAGCCGTGTTTTTTATAAAGGAGCCGCTGACCAGAACGCGGCCCTGCTTGGAGGCGAAGTTGACCTGATTTTTGGCAATATCAACGATGTCATGCGCTCCATTGACGAATTTACTGTACTCAATGTTGCGGCAGAAAAACGCAATGACTTTCTGCCCGATGTGCCGACCCTGCGTGAGCAAAACATAGACCTTGTTTCTGACATACGCCGCATTTTTGCCGCCCCCAAGGGCACTCCCGCAGACAAAATGGCATTTTTGCGGGAAACTTTTAAGAAAATCTGCAACGATCCCGGCTATCTGTCAGATATGAAAAAAGCCGGCCAACCTGCTGAGTACCTGGATGGAGCTGCCACAGCAGCCTACATCCGTTCTGTCGAGGAAAAAGACAAAGCTCTGCTCTCGGAAGCTGGCCTACTCAAATAGAATTTTTGGACAGGATGGACACCAGACTGGCCATCCTGTCCCCAGGAGCCACATATGACCGAGTTTATCGTTCCATCGCTTCTGAACCTCATTGATCCCCTGAATATCTTCCTTATGATTGTCGGCCTCACAGGCGGCATAGTCATTGGCGCCCTGCCGGGCCTTTCGGCCACCATGGGTGTTGCCCTGATGGTTCCTGCTACCTTTGCCATGAATCCTACCTCAGGCCTTGTCATGCTCGGCGCCATTTACGTAGGCGCCATTTACGGCGGTTCCAACTCGGCGGTGCTTATCTGCACGCCAGGTACGCCGTCTTCTGTTGCCACAACTTTTGACGGCTGGCCGCTTACGCAACACGGCGAAGCGGACAAGGCCCTGTACACCTCGCTGCTATCCTCTGCCTTTGGCGGCATTGTGGGTGTGTTCTTTCTTTTGTTCCTTGCTGGCGCTCTGGCGCGATTCGCCCTGCAATTCGGCGGGCCGGAAAATTTCTGGCTGTGTCTTTTTGGTTTGAGCACCATCGCCGTCATGAGCCCCGGGAATATGGGCAAGGGTATTGTTTCTGGCGCTATAGGGCTGCTTATCTCCACCATTGGCATTGATCCCAATGCTGGCGTACCCAGGTTCACTTTTGGTTCTTACGGCCTTGTTCAGGGTGTTTCCGTCATTCCGTGCATGATTGGTCTGTTCTCGTTCTCGCAAGTCCTTTACCTGATTGGTACGGATAAAACATTTGTGGCTGACTACAATCCTCGCAAGGGCACGTTTGGAAGAACAGCCTCATACCTCGCCCGCCGATGCAAAAAAATTCTGTTGCGCTCGTCGCTTATTGGCACGTGGGTGGGCATGCTGCCCGGTGCAGGC
Organism: Desulfovibrio sp.; assembly: GCF_019422935.1. Lineage (NCBI taxonomy): Bacteria > Pseudomonadati > Thermodesulfobacteriota > Desulfovibrionia > Desulfovibrionales > Desulfovibrionaceae > Desulfovibrio > Desulfovibrio sp. The sequence continues at coordinate 132,111 of NZ_JAHZCJ010000004.1, forward strand.
GGGGAAATTGCCTCCATCATTGCCTACAATGAAAGCAAACGCTGGGCCAAAGATCCTTCCATTTACGGCAAGGGAAGCATCGAGGGTGTTGCCGCGTCTGAAAGCGCCAACAACGCGGTCATCGGCGGTTCTCTTATCCCCATGCTGACCTTGGGGATTCCCGGCAGCGCAGTTGCGGCCGTGATCCTTGGGGCACTTATGGCGCATGGCATCCAGCCCGGATTCAAAATTTTTTCTGCCACAGGCGAACTGGCATACACATTCATCTTTTCTCAGTTTGCCGTAAATCTGCTCATGATTCCCATTGGCTTTGTTCTGTGCCGCTGCATGGCAAAACTGCTGACGCTGAGGCTGACCTTTGTGGCCATTGGTATTGTGGTTCTGTCATATATTGGTGCGTATGCCATTTCCAACAGCATAATCGACATATGGGTTGTCATGGTGTTCGGTTTTGTGGGCTTTTTTGGCGGCAAGCTTGGCATGGACACCGGGGCAATGGCCCTGGGCGTTATCCTGGGGCCCATGATTGAAGAAAACCTTGGCAAGTGTCTTGATCTTGCCCACTCCGTGCCGGGCGGGCTCCCTGCCATCATGCTCAACAGCACCATCAGCAAGGTGCTTGTGCTTGCGTTGGCGCTTTCTTTGGCCACCCCGTATCTGCTGCATCTGAAAAAACTGCGTATGCAGGAAAATGAAGCAAAATGTCGCTGTCAGGATGAACGCCCGGAGAACGCCAATGTGTAAAAGTAATCAAGATATCCTGTGCGGACTGTGCTTTCTGGCAATCAGCGCCGCTTTTGCCGTGCAGATGCATGATCTGGAAGATGTGACGCGCGTCTTTCCTGAGGCACTTCTTACAGTGATCGCGCTTGGCGGGGTGTGGTTTGTCGGTAAGGGGATCTACCTGAAGCGGCGTGACAATTCTTCTTGTGAAACAGAATCCGTTGCCTGGAAAAAGGTAGCAATAATTGCGGCAATAGCCTTGGTTTACGCTGTGTTGTTGTCAGTACTTGGTTTTTTTGTCAGCACGGCTGCCTTTATTTTTTGCACATCCATGATTCTGGGAGATAAAAACAAAGGTATTTGGCATCTGGCCAAGGTCAGCACGCTGTATTCCCTGGTCTTTTGCATCCTGATCTGGCTCAGTTTTGTGAAGTTGCTCAATGTACCAACGCCAACAGGCCTGTTTTTTTAGAAACATGCCAGGATATAAAATTGGCAAGTTTATTGTGATTCACTGCATTACATGGAGATGTACAGGATGAAAATTACTGATGTGCAGGCCATACCTTTGCGCATTCCGCAAAAAATTAAGGCTTCAAAATCTGAAAAGTGTTTCAATACTGAAAGTGACGGCCATGTACTGGTAAAGATTCATACAGATGAGGGGATTACCGGAATTGGTGAAGCCTGGAGGCTCACGCCATGCGCTGTTGCAAAATTCATTGTTGAAGCTCTCAAACCCCGGTTGATGGGGGCTGACCCCACATGCATCGATGCCTTGTGGCAAAAGATGTACATCGCCACCTTCCGATACGGGCGCAAGGGGATGGTACTGAACGCCATCAGCGGCGTGGAAATCGCCCTGTGGGACATTCTGGGAAAAATGAGCGGACTCCCGGTCTACAAACTGCTCGGGGGCGCGCACCACAGTTCCATTCGTGGATACGCCAGCCTCCCCCCATACCCAACGCCGGAAGAAGCAGCAGAAGACGCCGCGGCCCAGGCCGGAGACGGCTATCATATGGTCAAATTGCACCAGCGGGATGTGGCATCTGTGGCAGCAACGCGAAAAGCCATTGGTGACAACGTTGAACTTGCGCTGGATGTTAACGGCTGCTGGAGCAGACGGGAAGCGGTGACCATGGCGCAACGCATGGAAGAATACTCACTCCGCTGGCTTGAAGAGCCCGTCAGCCCCATGGATGATTATGACGGTCTGAGCTTCATACGCGAACGCAGCAACATCAGCATTGCCGCAGGCGAAAATGAATACACCCACTATGGATTCAAAACCCTGATTGAAAAAAACGCCGTTGATATTTTACAGCCCGACGTTATCAAGGCTGGAGGATTGTCCTGCTGCCGCAAAATTCTGGGCATGGCAGAAGCCTGGAATATCCCCCTGATAACACACTCGTTCTATTACGGCGCAGGTGTGGCGGCCACAGCTCATTTTGTGATGTCAAATCCCTTTGGCAACGAAATGGAAATCTGCACCACCCCCATTGAAGAGAACTTCATCAGCCCGGATTTTCGACCTGTCCACGGCAAAATAACTGTTTCTGACGCACCTGGTCTGGGCATAGACGTGAATGAGGACGTTGTTAAGCATTACCGTATAGACATTTGATCAATCCAGATAGTGCAGAAACATTAGCCCCGCTTGGCAAAGGTGGGCAAGCATCCAACGCAGGAAACAAAACATGCGTTACGCCATCAACTGTCAGATAGACCGCCTTTCGTCCGAGATTGTGGGTCAGTACGCTGATCTTGCTGTAGCGGACATCTGCGACGCTCTGGGCCGCAATGCCGCCCTGCCGTCAGCGCTCAAGCCCTTTAGCAACAGCCGCATTCTGGGTAGCGCCTATACCGTCAATCTGCCCGCGAGCGAAAATCTGCTGCTCTACTATGCCGTAGCCAACGCCCGGCCCGGCGACGTGCTGGTGGTGTCCTGCGCGGGCTATACGGAAAGAGCCGTTGCCGGCGAAATAGTGGCGGCTCTGGGTAAGGCGCGCGGTCTGGCAGGCTTTGTCATCGACGGCGCTGTGCGCGACGCCGAAGCCCTGCGACAGACGGATTTTCCCGTCTATGCGCGGGCGGTGTCGCCCAACGGGCCATACAAAGACGCCTGCGGCGAAATCAACGTACCTGTCAGTATGGGCAACGTTGTTATTCAGCCCGGCGATCTGATTGTGGCGGATGCGGACGGCATTGTGTCCATCCGGCGGCAGGAGGCAGCTTCTGCGGCGGAACAGGCCCGCAAAATTACGGAAACTGGTCTAAGAAAGCTGCAATCCATTGAAAAACACGGTTCAATGGACATGGCATGGCTTTATGACAAACTCGCCAAAAGCTGCTGTGACATCCGCAACTAGTGCCCTTCATGGGGGTGGTTGCGGGGAGGGGTAGTCTTGCAAAAGGCCTCCGCGCACCCACCTCCGGATTGAGGCGCCAGCCCGCGCACGCAACGCAAAACGCCCGCATCAGCGGGCGTTTTTATATCTGTCTGGAAAAGTTACCCGGACAAAATCAGTCGATGGGGTGCCCGGCTGCTCGGTACTCGTTCAACTTGTTGCGCAGCGTGCGCACTGAAATACCCAACAGATCAGCTGCCTGTGTACGGTTGCCAGAGGTTACCTCCAGTCCCTTGAGAATCATGATGCGCTCCATCTCATGCAGAGGAATCACTGCGCCCTGGATACGGTTGTCTCCTGCCGATACGCCCGGTGCCGGGGCGTACTCGCCGGAGCGGGGCGCATCAACGTCCTGAACAACCGCAGAAGCTGCCAGCGCGTTGGCATGGGCTTCTTCCACCAGTGCAGCCGACTGGGGAGCTTCTTCTTCAAACAGCGGCCAGTCTTCATTCTCAAGCAGAAAATGGCAGGGCTCAACAGGCCTGCCGTTAGCCAGCAGCACTGCGCGTTCCATCAGGTTTTGCAGTTCGCGCACATTGCCGGGAAAGTCATACTGCTGCAACCATGTAATGGCGCTTTCAGAAAGGGGAGCGGCAGGCAACTGATATTCACGCGTATACATGCCTATAAAAAATCTGGCCAGTTCCAGCACGTCATCCCCGCGTTCGCGCAGCGAAGGCAGACGCAGGGGAATAACGTTCAGCCGAAAATACAGGTCCTGACGGAACTTGCCCTCTTTTACCCAGCCTTCAAGATCGCGGTTGGTTGTGGCAAGCACGCGCACATCAACCTTGATGGTCTCGGTGCCGCCCACGCGGTCGATCTCGCCCTCCTGAAGCACACGGAGGAGCTTTGCCTGCAGGGCCATATCCATTTCAGAAATTTCATCAAGCAGGAGGGTGCCGCCATCGGCAAGCTCAAACTTACCAGGCTTACGGGCAATGGCACCAGTGAATGCACCTTTCTCGTGCCCAAAAAGCTCGCTCTCAAGCAGGTGTTCCGGCAGGGCGGCGCAGTTCACAGCCACAAAGGGCTGCTCCGCTCGCTTGCTCATGGCATGCAGATAGCGGGCAAACATTTCCTTACCAGTACCCGATTCGCCGGTAATCAGCACTGTAGCGCGCGATCCGGCCACCTGACGGGCCAGTTGCAGCACCCGGGCAATGGCGGGGTGATCACCCACAATGCGCGGCCCGGAGCCTTCGTGACGGGCCTTGTGCCCGCCAAGGGTGGACACTGCCGGAACCGGGACAGACTTGCGCTTCTGGCCTGCCACAGCGGCGACGCGGTCCACATCCAGCGGTTCAAGCCAGTAATCTTGCGCGCCCAGCCCCATGAGCCTTTCGGCCTCTTCAGGGTTGCCTTTGTCCGTAATCACGATGACAGGAGGAAAATTGGGATCTTCCGCGCCAACGGCAAGCAGATCTTCCACACGAAAGCCCGGCAATGAAGGGCGTGAAAAAATCACGTCCGGCCCGGACTTTTTTATAAAAACGGAAGCGCCCTTGAGATTTTCTGCAATGCCAAGCTCATAGCCCGCATTTCGCAACGCAGGAAAGACGGCAGTGACTGCCTGAGCGGGAGTAAGAAAAAGAAGACGGCGCGATGACATGAGAATTTGTGTATCGTTTCGCGCTTCACAATGCAACCGCCAAGGCCAAAAACAGGCCATGTTCGGCTACTTGCAGCAAAAATGAGGGGAAAACAGTGTAACTTTCAGCCAGATTTGGCTGTTGCTTGGGCAAAAGCCTGCCTTGGAATGTCAGCATAAAAAATGGGCAGCATGCCATATTTTTCATATAATATACTAAAATAATTAATATTATGTTGTTTATTTATGACAAATGAAATCAGGCCCAACCGCTGGCAATAACGCCAATCCCCACCATGTTGGAGGCGGCAAGCCGCCATTGACTCTGCATAAAGGATTTGGCGCTTTCTTCCGCGAGCAGGGCTTCCACTGCTGCCGTGGAATCATTGATAATCGAGGGGTAGTAGGTAATGGAGTCCGGATTGCCGGGCGAACCCGGCAGCACGGTAACAGAAAGCCCGGATGCTGGGTCATAGTATGTCATAAAGCCCCCCTTGGCGGAAAATCCGCTGCAACGCCGCGCATCCGTTTAACGAGATCTGCGGGCCTGTCGGAAAAAACTTTACGAGCTTAACATGAACTAGTTTCTATGCTTCTTTTTGCGCTTTTCGGCCTTGTGTTCCGGCTCGGATGACTTTTCGGGCTGCGGCAGATCCACCTTGTCGACCACAATACTGTCCACAGTATATTCAGGAAAGGTTTTTTCTCCCTTAAGCGCGGCCAGTTCCACTGCCATAACTTTTTCAAAGGCGCTCATGGCGCTCTTGCTGACCGGTTCACCTCTGGGGTTGATGGCTTTGGCGGGATTTACGAATTTGCCATTCTGCCGCAGCCTGAAATCAAGATGCGGCCCCGTGGCAAGGCCCGTCATGCCCACAAAACCGATAACCTGTCCCTGACGCACCTTCTGCCCGCTTTGCAGACCCCGGGCATAACCGGATAAATGCGCGTACAAAGACTCCAACCCGCCGCCATGACGCACAATAACCTGATTGCCGTAGCCGCCAGCCCAGCCACGCTGCGTAACCACACCTTCACCAACGGCCTTTACAGGCGTACCCGTGGGGGCGGCATAGTCCACACCTTCATGTGGTCTGGTATACCCCAATATGGGGTGGAGCCGATTTTTTGTAAAGCGCGAGGTCACGCGCGTGAACGCCAGGGGGGCCTGAAGCAGTGATTTGCGGACGTTTTCGCCCTTGCTGTTATAATAGCTGGCGGCCTTGTTGCCTTCGCGGAACAGGTAGGCCTCAAAGGTTTTACCCTTGTTGGTGAAATGCGCGGCCAGAATACGACCATAACCCTTGTATTCGCCCTCGCGATAGCGCTTTTCAACCAGCACCGAGAAAGAATCGCCTTCTTGCAGGTCACGGATAAAGTTGATTTCCGAACCAAAAAGCTCTGCCAGCTTAAGGGCCATTTGCGGGCTTTCCCCGGCATCGGCCACTGCCTGAAAAAGATTGTCGTCAATGGTGGCACTCATGGTGGTGAGCAGAGTGACATATTCAATGGCCTCCACCCGGGCCACGGGCTGTTCCATGCCCTCCACCACCAAACGACGGCGGCTGTCTATTTCATATTCAAAACGTTTTACCTTGCCAGTGGTGGCATCGGTCACAACCACATAGGGCTGACCATCGCGAAAAGCCCGCATGGAAAACACACGGCGCGCAGCGCTTATATAATCCTGCACGGCCTGACTGTCTGCCCCGGCAAGAATCTTGATGACAGTATCACCTTTCTCAACCGTGCCCTTGACCACTTCTTCGCCAGGGGCGGCAGATTCTTCATCTGGATTTGCAGCGTCCGGCGCAGCGGATTGCGCCAGGTCTGCTCCGGTTTTTCCGTCACCTTCCTCAATATTTGCCTGAGAGGCGGCTTCTGCCCCCTGGGCTTTGGAAGCATTGGCTGAATCCTCCCCGCCGTCAGCAGACGTTGTCTGGTCAGTAGAAGACTGCCCACTCGCTATGGGGGAGTCAGCTTGCAACGGATCAAACGGGAGCCAACCCTTTTCCCAGGCAAATAAACCTGCAAAAAGCATAAACAGGGCCGCGACCAGTATCCAGCGAATCTTCATGTGCAAAAACATTGCAAACGTATACCTGCCGTGGTGTTCCTTGTCCAGCCGCCGTAACAGCAGTTGAGTTTTTACACAGATTTTAACAGGTAATGCAGTATATTATAAAAACTGTATTCATGCCGTTGGTGGGGATCATCGATCCCCTCTGTTTTTAACGCCGAACAGTGAGCCGGGAGGCCATTGAGTATGGCGGCACTTGTTTCATATTAAGCTTTATGGTATGCATGCTCTTTGTTCCTTCATGGCGAGAACCGCGCCAAATCCGGCAAACAGGGCCTGTGGGTCCTGCCTGAAATGCCAACATGTCTTGGCGCAACGCCCAGGGAGGAACAGTTATCCACAGGCCTATGGACAGGCCATATACGCTATGCTGAAAAACGAGTTACGGGACATACTGGCACAGCAAAAGGCCAACGACAGGGGAGACTGGCTGGAATCCCTTACCCTGCACCATGAAGGCGATACACTAACTGTCGGCTTTCCCCACTTTTATTTTGCCGCGTGGTTCAACCAGCAAAAGCGCGATCTTTTTGAACAGGCGCTTTCCTGCCGCTTTGCCGACAAAAAGCTTCCGCAAATAGTTTATGAACAGCCCGCCCTGGGCCACGCGCAGACATGGTCGCTCCCGCATATGGAGCAAAAAACTGCCGGTCAGAACAAACAAAGTTTTATGGTGCGCACGGATCCCCCCGCAGCGCCCAGAATTGAAAACGACGCATTCACAGCATTTATTGCCAATGCAAAAAATGCCTTTCCCCTGGCTGCCGCCAAGGAAATTGCAGAAAGACGCGCCGATGTGGCCTACAATCCCTTTCTGCTCTGTGGGCACAGCGGCACAGGCAAAAGCCATATTTTGCGATCCATGGCAGCCACTCTGGCAGAAGGGCCTGCAGGCAGCCGCGTTATTATTGCTGCGGCTGCGCGCTTTTGCGCAGACAATCCGGCATGGGTGCGCAGGCCGGAAATTTTCTGGCAGCAGTGCGATGTCCTGCTGCTGGACGATATTCAGGATATTGCTGGCCAGTCGGCCTGGCAACGCAAACTGGTATCCTGCATGGATGCCTGCCCACGCAGTGGCGGACAGGACGGCAAGCCAGGACAGATGGTCTTTGCCTGCACGGGTCAGCCGCAGGCTCTCAAGGCTCTGGACGAACGATTACGTTCACGCCTTGAAAGCGGGCTTGTGGTCGAACTCATGGAGCCTGATCTTGATGTGCGCATGCGCTACCTGCAGGCCATGAGCAAAGAGCGGCATATGAACCTCACGCGGGAACAACTGCTGTTCATTGCCCAGCGCTGTTCGCAGTTTCGTCTGTTGCAGGGGCTGCTGCTCAAGGTGGCGGCCTTTTGTTCCGTTACAGGATGCGAATTGTCGCAGGCAGACCTTGAAAACATTGTGCGTACGGGCGTGGCCGACAAGACGCCGGGCTGTCTGGAAATTCTTGGAGTTGTGTCCCGGGCCATGAACTTGCGGCCCGAGGATGTGCTTGGCGGCAACCGCCGGCCAGACCTCGTGCTGGCGCGGCAGGTTTCCATGTATATATGCAGGCGCAAGCTGGGTCTTTCCTACCCGGAACTTGGGCGGGCCTTTGGCGGAAAGGACCATAGCACTGTCATATATGCTATTAAAAAGATTAAAAAAATTCTAGTTAGTGACAAAGCGCTCCAACAACTAGTGACAGAACTGGAGCTCAACGCACAATAGCAGCCCGCCAACCGGGCGAAAATACGGGAAAATGTTCCTGGCGTTTCCTTGGACGTTGTTGGAATGTTCACTTTATTTTTCAATGATAAAAGCAAGTTAGCTTCCTTAAGAACATAGACACAGACGACTATAATAGTAAGGAAAAAACATATGAAACTTACTGTAAACAAAGAGCAGATCATTGAAGGCCTGCTGAAGGCAGCTGCCATCATTCCTGCCAAGGCAGGGGCGCAGTATCTGCGCTCCATCTGGCTCAAGGCTGAAGAGGGCAGCCTTTCAGTCATGTCCACTGACGCCAACATTGAATTTACCGGGCGTTATCCTGCCGAAGTTGCAGCGCCAGGCCTCATAGGCGTTCAGGGCAGAGCCTTTGTGGATCTTGTGCGTCAGTTGCCCACGGGTGTTCTGCACCTCACCCTTGATGAAGCTTCTGGCAATCTGCTTTTGGAACAGGGACGCCGCACCTACAAACTGCCTGTGAGCGGAGCGGAGTGGTTTCAGAATTTCTCTGCCTTTCCTGCTGAAAATGCCGTCACCTGGTCTGGCGACTTTTTGCAGGACATTCTGGACAAGGTGGGCTTTTGCATCAGCGATGACGACGCCATGGACGCGATTGCCTGCCTGTGCATGAAACCACGCGGCAACGGACGCATCGACGTGTGCGGTCTCAATGGCCACCAGTTTGCCCTTGTTTCCTTTACCCATGACGAGCTGGCCGAACGCCTGCCCGAAGCGGGCATGCTGATCCAGAAAAAATACCTGGCGGACATCAAAAAATGGCTTGGCGTGGATGAAATCGAACTGAACATCACTGACAAGCGCCTGTATCTGCGCAGCCTGGATGGCGCTGAAACGCTCAGCCTGCCCCGTGCCGCCCACGAATACCCTGATTACAACATCTTCATGAGCAAGCTTGCCAGCGAAGACATGCACCCCATGACTCTTGCCCGCAAGGAAGCCATTGAAGCGCTTGGCCGTATTCTCATTTTTAATACCGAGAGCGACCGCTGCACCTACATGGATCTTTCTGCCGGGGAAGCATTGCTTTCCGCCCAGGGGCAGGATGTGGGCTCGGCCAATGAAAGCCTTGAAGTTGCTTATAATGGCGATATAAAACGCATTGCCTTCCCCACGCGCAACCTGCTTGACGTGCTGGGACACTTTGTTTCTGCAAAGATCGACATGATGCTTACCGGCTCTGAAGGCCCCTGCGGTATCCGCGGCGCCGATGATGCCGACTATACCGTTATCATCATGCCCATGAAGGTTTCTGAAACGACCTACTATAGCGAGGAAGACGTTTAATGGCTCCTGAAACCGGCAACGGCGGGTACAACGCCTCTTCCATTACCATTCTGGAAGGCCTGTCGGCTGTGCGTAAGCGCCCGGCCATGTACATAGGCTCTACAGACGCGCGCGGCCTGCACCATCTGGTGTACGAGGTAGTGGACAACTCCATTGACGAAGCCATGGCCGGCTTCTGTTCGCGGGTCACTGTTATTCTGCACGCTGACAACAGCGTGACTGTTCGCGATGACGGGCGCGGTATTCCTGTGGATATCCATCCCAAGGAAGGCGTGCCCGCTGTACAGGTGGTCATGACCAAGCTGCACGCTGGCGGCAAGTTCGACAACTCAAGCTACAAGGTTTCTGGCGGTCTGCACGGCGTGGGTGTTTCCTGCGTCAACGCCCTTTCCGAAGAGCTTACTGTCACAGTGCGCCGCGATGGGAAACGCTACCGCCAGCACTACGCACGTGGCGTACCGCAGGACGAACTGGTGGTTATCAGCGAGGGCTTCGTTGAAGGGCACGGCACCACCGTTCGCTTCAAACCTGACGAAGAGATTTTTGAAGTTCTCGAGTTTTCATATGAAACATTGAAGAAGCGCTTTGAGGAGCTGGCCTATCTTAACAAGGGCCTGACCATCGAGTGCATCGACGAGCGCATCGGTGAAACCCATGTGTTCCACGCCGAGGGCGGCATCCGCCAGTTTGTGGGCGACCTCAACTCCGGCGAGCAGGGCATTCACCCCATCATCTTTGGTGAAGGCATCGTTGATAATGTTACCGTGGATTTTGCCTTGCAGTACAATGCGGGCTACAAGGAAAACATTTTCACCTTTGCCAACAACATTCGCACCAAGGAAGGCGGCACCCACCTTGTGGGCTTCCGTACTGCACTCACGCGCGCCATCAACGGCTACATCAAGGGCCAGGCTGACCTGGTCAAAAAGATGAAGAACACCTCTCTGTCTGGTGATGACGTGCGCGAGGGTCTTACCGCCGTTATCAGCGTCAAGCTGCCCCAGCCGCAGTTTGAAGGGCAGACCAAAACCAAGCTCGGCAACAGCGAGATTGCCGGTCTGGTTGCCGGTGTGGTGTATGACCGCCTGAATGTGTATTTTGAGGAAAATCCCAAGGATATCCGCCTCATTATCGACAAGGCCGTGGACGCCTCGCGGGCGCGGGACGCAGCCCGACGCGCCAAGGAGCTTGTTCGCCGCAAGGGTGCGCTTTCCGACAACTCGCTGCCCGGCAAACTGGCCGACTGCCAGAGCAAGGATCCCATTGAATCCGAACTGTTCATCGTGGAAGGTGATTCGGCAGGCGGTTCTGCAAAGCAGGGGCGTAACCCAAAAAATCAGGCCATCCTGCCCTTGCGCGGCAAAATCCTGAATACGGAACGCACCCGCTTTGACAAAATGCTTGCCAACAAGGAAGTGAAGGCGCTCATTACCGCCATGGGCGCTGGCATAGGCGAGGAAGATACCGACCTCGACAAGCTGCGCTACCATAAAATCATCATCATGACAGACGCCGACGTGGACGGAGCGCACATCCGCACCCTGCTGCTGACCTTTTTCTTCAGGCAGTATCAGGAGATGGTGGAGCGCGGCTTTGTCTACATCGCCCAGCCGCCTTTGTACCGCGTGCACAATTCGCGCATGGAAAAGTTCATCAAGGACGACCCCGAGCTCAACGAATTTCTGCTCACCCGCGTGAGCGAAGACGTGACAGTGGTGGCTTCAAACGGCATGGAATTCTGCGGCAAGGAACTCATCAGCCTCATGGAACACATTGAAAAGCTTGAAAGCCGCGTGAATGATGCCGAAATGTCCGGCACCCCGCGCGACCTCTTCATGGCCCTTGTGACCCATGAAAAGCAGATTGACGCCCAGAGCCTTGAAAATCAGGATAGTGAACTTACCGAATGGCTCAACAGCCACGGATATATGCTCACCCTTGAGCGGGAAAAGAGCGAAGACGAAGAAGAACGCCTGTTTGCCATATTTGAAAATACCGGCGGGCACCACACCCGCAGGGGCATGGAGTTTTTCTCCTCACGCCTTTACAAACAAGGCTGGCAGCTCTTTGACGAACTGCGCCAGCAGTGCGGCTCTTTTGCCTTCAACCTGCGCAAAAAAGACGGTGAAGTTGCCGCGGAAGACCTGTTTGCGCTTATGCGCATGGTGCTTGATGAAGCCCGCAAGGGCATCAACATCCAGCGCTACAAGGGTCTTGGTGAAATGAACCCCGACCAGCTCTGGGTGACCACCATGAACCCGGAAAACCGCGTGCTCCTTCAGGTTTCCGTGGAGGATGCCAACGAGGCTTCTGACGCCTTTGTGGAACTTATGGGCGACCGTGTGGAACCGCGCCGCGATTTTATCGAGCGCAATGCCCTGGCCGTACAGGATCTTGATATTTAAAAGGAAAATCTGTGTGGTGCTGCCCGTGCCGGGCAGTTCCACACTGCTTCCTGTGAATATATCAATAGCGTGAAGCGAAAAGCCCGGTTTTCAACAAGGTTTTTCGCCGCATGACACGTAAAATGGGGATGCAGCAGGGTTCTGGCCCGTTGCATCAGGAGGGGTTTGCCCTTCCAGCCCCCAAATAACAGCAGCGAGGCCCGCAGTGGCAGATATGCAGCAGCCGCAGATCAGCATTGAAACAGAACTCCGCAAATCGTATCTGGAGTATTCCCTTTCGGTCATTATCGGGCGCGCCATCCCGGACGCGCGCGATGGCCTTAAGCCGGTTCACAGGCGTATTCTTTTTGCGCAGTACGAGCTTGCCAACAACTATAACCGTCCGCACAAAAAATCCGCGCGCATCGTCGGTGACGTCATCGGTAAATATCACCCGCATGGCGACGCTGCCGTGTACGATGCCCTGGTGCGTATGGCGCAGGAATTTTCCATGCGCGATCCCCTGGTGGACGGGCAGGGCAACTTTGGCTCCATTGATGGTGATGCCGCTGCTGCCATGCGTTATACCGAAGTGCGCATGTCCAAGCTTGCCCAGGAGTTTTTGAACGATCTGGACAAGAATACCGTGGATTTTCGGCCCAACTACGATAATACCCTGCAGGAACCCACTGTCATGCCAAGCAAGGTTCCCAACCTGCTGGTCAACGGCAGCTCGGGTATTGCCGTGGGTATGGCCACCAATATTCCGCCCCACAACCTGGGCGAACTGTGCGATGCCCTGCAACTGCTCCTTGATAACCCGCAGTGCAGCATCGATGAGCTCATGGATTATGTGAAAGGGCCGGACTTCCCCACCAGGGGCTTTGTCTACGCGGGAAAGGGCCTGTACGACGCCTACCACACCGGGCGCGGCACGGTTAAGGTGCGGGGCCGCATTGAGATTGAAGACCGCAAAAAAGGCGCGCAGAGCATAATTATCCGCGAGATTCCCTTTGGGCTTAACAAAAGCTCGCTGGTGGAAAAAATCGCGGCTCTGGTCAATGACCGCAAGATTGACGGCATCACCGACCTGCGCGATGAATCCGACCGCAAGGGCATACGCATTGTTATTGACCTCAAGCGCGGTACCATTCCCGACATTGTGGTCAACGCCCTGTACAAGTTCACGCCGCTGGAAACGAGCTTCGGCATCAACATGCTGGCCGTGGTGGACAACCGCCCGCAGCTGTTGAACCTCAAGACGGCGCTTTCCTGCTTTGTGGATCACAGGCGTGAAGTGGTCATCCGTCGTACGCGCTACGATCTGGAAAAAGCCGAAGCCCGCGCGCATATTCTGGAAGGCCTGCGCATCGCCATCGACAATATTGATGAAGTGGTGGCCCTTATCCGCGCTTCCGCCAATCCGGAAGAAGCCCGTAATGCCCTGATGGAGCGTTTTGCGCTTTCAGAAGTGCAGGCCAAGGCCATTCTTGAAATGCGTTTGCAGCGCCTTACTGGGCTTCAGCGTGAAGAGCTGATGAACGAATACAAGGATCTGCTGCAGAAGATCGAATTCTACCGCTCCATTCTGGAAAATGCCGAAGTGCTGCGCAGCGAACTTAAGCGCGAGATTGCCGAAATCCGCGAAACCTTCGCCACGCCGCGCCGTACGGAAGTGCTGCGCGAAGCCCTGACCGACATTGATATTGAAGATCTCATCCCTGACGAAGAAGTGGTCATCACGCTGTCGCGCCGTGGCTACATGAAGCGTACCGGGCTTGAGAACTATCAGCAGCAGAAGCGCGGCGGCAAGGGCATTGCGGCCCTGCATACCTCGGATGACGACTACGTGCAGGAATTCTTGTCCACCACCAATCACCAGTATCTCTGCCTCTTCACCAACAAGGGGCGCATGCACCAGCTCAAGGTGCATCAGGTGCCGGAGGGCAGCCGCACGGCCAAGGGCGTGCATATCAACAACCTGTTGCCGCTTGAAGAGAACGAGTGGGTTACGACAGTTCTTGCCCTGCGCGAGTTTGCCGAAGACAAGTTTTTCCTGTTCATCACCAAGAGGGGCATGATCAAGCGTTCCTCCGCCTCGCTCTATGCCAAGTGCCGCAAGACTGGCCTCATGGCTGTGGGCCTGCGTGAGGACGATGAACTTGTGGTGGTGCGCCCCATCCGCGACAACAACCATATTGTTCTGGCCACGGCGGACGGTTTCTCCATCCGTTTTGGCTGCAACGACGTGCGGCCCATGGGTCGCGTGGCCACGGGCGTCAAAGGTATTGCCCTGCGCAGACAGGACTTTGTGGTGGCGGCGGTCATCGTCAAGGATATCGACCAGACCACCGAGATCATGTCCATTTCTGCCAACGGTTACGGCAAGCGCACCAGTGTTGATCTTTACCGCCTGCAATCGCGCGGCGGCAAGGGTATCATCAACTTCAAGGTGACGGCCAAGACCGGGCCTGTGATCGGGGCCATGCCCGTGCGCGACAACGACGGGCTTATCCTGCTGACCTCCTCCAACAAGATCGTGCGTATCGGCGTTGACGATGTGCGCAGCAAGGGCCGCGCCACCATGGGCGTTATGCTCGTGCGGCTTGATGAAGGCGGGCATGTAGTGGGCTTTGACCGTGTGGACGAAGGCGGGCAGACCGGAAGAGACGCCAGCGCCGAAATGGACGATGACAATATGACCGATGTCGCTTCCGCTCCTGCTGTTGCCGAGCCCGAAGGGCTTGCTGACGACAGTGCTGACGATGACGGTGAAGAATAACCACAGCTGATGAAAATATTGCGGCGGGTCTGCGGCAAGGGTTTGATCCTGTGTCTGTGCCTGGTTTTTGCTGGCTTTTTGTGTGCTTGCAAAGACCAGAGCATGGTGGGTGATGACCTTTCCGCAGCCCGCACCGCAGTTTCTTTGCGCGACTGGTCCCTTGCCGAAAGGCTACTTGAGCGTTATCTGCGTGAGGCACGGGATGCAGATTCGCGTTGGGAAGCGTGGCAGCAGTTGCTGGTGGTGCTCAATGCCGCCGGGCAGGAACCTCGTGCCACCCTTGAATGCCTTGAAACAATGCTGGCGGAATTTGCAGACAATGACGCCAGAAGCGCCGTTATTCTGCGGCGCATGGGCGAGGTAAACGAGGGTTTGAGGCGTTATGGCCGTGCTGCGGATGCCTGGAATGCTTATATAGGTCTTGCGGGGTTGTCGGCGGAGCAGACTGTGGATGGTTACCGCAGGCTGGCAGCCATGCAGTTTAACCTGCGCCGGTTTGACGCAGGCGAAGACACCTTGCAGCAGTGTCTTGCTCTGCCCATGGCGGATCATGACAAAATAATGTGCATGTATGATCTTGCCGACCAGAACATGGCAAGGGAACGCTGGCAGGATGTGTCTGACCTCTGCCAGCAGATACTTGATAGCGATCCGGACAAAACTCTGCGTGGTCTGGCGGGCTATTTGCTGGCTGATGCCCTTGAACAGCTCGGTAAGGGAAAAGAAGCCCTGAAAAACTTCGAACTGGCCCGCGACGATTATCCCAATCCGTCGGTCATCGATAATCGCATTGCGCATCTGCGCAAAAAACTGAAGAAGTAAGGCCTATGATCAAGCACGAATGCGGCGTATTCGGCATTTATGACCACGAGGAAGCGGCTCGTCTGGCTTATTTCGGTTTGTATGCACAGCAGCATCGCGGCCAGGAAAGCGCGGGCATAGTTACCTTTGACACCGACGGAGTACACGAACACAAGGGCATGGGCCTTGTGCCCGATGTTTTTTCTGAGGCCCATCTCAAGGCTCTGACCGGTAGAACTGCCATAGGACATGTGCGCTATTCCACCACCGGGCGTTCTTCCAGCAGCAATGCCCAGCCCTTTCTTGCCCATTTCAAGGGGCGGGATGTGGTGCTTGCGCACAACGGCAATCTGGTCAATGCCGCGCAGTTGCGCGAAGACCTTGAAAACGAGGGCGCCATATTTTCCACCAGCAATGACACGGAAGTGTTCATGCATCTGCTGGTGCGCGCGCTCAGGCACAACGACCTGCCCGGCGCAGTCAAGGAAACCTGCGCCCGTGTTCGCGGCGCATACTGCCTTCTGGTTATGGTAGACGGCGTTATGGTGGCGGTACGCGATCCCCATGGCTTCCACCCTCTGGCCTTTGGCCGCATGAACGGAAGCCCCGTGTTCGCCTCTGAAACATGCGCCTTTGATCTGCTTGAGGCCGATTTTGAACGCTCTGTTAAACCGGGCGAAATGATCATCGTTGACGGCAACAGTGTGCGCAGCGATCACCTTATGGGGCCGCTGCCCGAGAAGCCTCGTCAGTGTATTTTTGAACTGGTTTATTTTGCCCGGCCCGACTCCTATATTTTTGACGAGCAGGTCTATCTGTGCCGCAAAAAAATGGGCTGGAATCTGGCTGACGAGTCTGCGCCGGAAGTGGATTATGTGATGCCCTTTCCGGATTCGGGCATTTACCCCGCGCTTGGGTTTGCCCAGCGTTCCGGCCTGCCCTATGAGCATGCCATGATCCGCAACCACTATGTGGGGCGTACCTTTATCCAGCCGTCGCAGAGCATGCGAAGCTTTGGCGTGCGGGTTAAGATCAACCCTGTGCGCGAAATGATTGACGGCAAGCGCATCTGCATTATTGACGACAGCATTGTGCGCGGCACCACCATGATGACGCGCGTCAAAAAGCTGCGCGAACTGGGCGCAAAAGAGGTGCATATCCGTATTTCCAGCCCGCCGGTCAAGTTCCCCTGCTTTTATGGCATAGATTTTTCTTCGCGCGGGGAGCTTATTGCGGCGCAGCATAATCTGGCGGAAATCACCCGCAAGCTGGATGTGGATTCTTTGCATTATCTCAGCATCGCAGGCTTGCTCGGTTCTGTGAGCAAGCCGCAGCATTACTGCATGGCCTGTTTCACGGGCGAATATCCTGTGCCCTGCGACGACTGCGCCGGGAAATTCAGCCTTGAATCCCCTTGCGCCAGCAGGTAGACCATTTCTTTCGCGCCGTCTTGCACATCAGGACAGCCAGTTTTCTATGAGGAAGCCATGAGTATCGCACGTATCAAGGGTTTTGCGGATATGTTTCCGCCGGACAGCGACCAGTTCACGCGCATTGAAAATACCGCGCGCCAGGTTTTTGGGCGCTACGGTTTTGTTGAGTTGCGCACGCCGTTGCTGGAATTTACGGAGCTTTTTTGCCGTTCCATCGGTGAGGAAACCGATGTGGTGCAAAAGGAAATGTATACCTTTCCTGACCGCAAAGGCCGTTCGCTTACCCTGCGGCCTGAAGCCACGGCTGGCGTTATGCGCGCCTATATCGAGAGCGGGCTGACCAATCGCGAGCCTGTGAGCCGTTTGTTCACCACCGGCCCCATGTTTCGTTATGAACGCCCGCAGAAAGGCCGCATGCGCCAGTTCCACCAGATCAACTGCGAGTGCCTTGGCAGCCACAGCCCCATGGCTGATGCAGAACTGGTCAGCATGCTGCTGCGCTTTTTGTCAGACCTTGGCCTTACGGATTTGACGCTCAAGATCAATTCCCTTGGCTGTTCGGAATGCCGCCCCAAATTCAAGGCTGCATTGCTCGAATATCTTGCCGGAGTTGACAAGGACGCCCTTTGCCCGGACTGCGCCCGCAGGGTGGAGACCAACCCATTGCGCGTGCTGGACTGCAAGCAGCCCGGCTGCCGCGCCATTACGGACAATGCCCCCAAGCTTATTGATTATAACTGCCCCGAATGCCGCGCCCACTTTGATACGGTGCTGGAGCTGCTGCAAGGGCAGGGGCTTGCCTTTGAGCTTGATCACAGGCTTGTGCGTGGTCTTGATTACTATTGCCGCACTACTTTTGAGGTGGTAAGCGGCAGCATTGGCGCTCAGGCGGCTGTGGCTGGCGGCGGCAGGTATGACGGCCTTGTGAAAAGCCTTGGCGGGCCTGACGTGCCAGGCGTGGGTTTTGCCTGCGGTATGGAACGCCTTGCCCTCATGATGGGCGAGGGTAGTGGTCAGGCAGCCGATTTTTATCTGGTTGCCATGGACGCGCAGAGCCGCGCGCAAGGCTGGCAGCTTGCCCAGAAGCTGCGTGACGCCGGGCTTACTGGCGAGATGAATTTCAGTGAAGGCGGCTTTAAAAGCCTCATGCGTCAGGCTGGAAAGTCCGGCGCCGGGCATTGTCTGATAATAGGCCCTGACGAAGCCGCTCAGGGCACAGTGGTCGTAAAAAACCTTGAAAGCGGCGAGCAGTGCTCTGTGCCGCAGTCAGGCGTACTCCAATTCTTGCAAACGGGAACCAACAATGACTGAACAGATGCAGACGCAGGACGCGCAGCAGGATGTGCAGCGCGAACACCAGAAATTTGTCACTGAGCTTGGTGACTGGCAGCGCAGCCATTCCTGCGGTCAGTTGACCATTACCAATGATGGTGAAGATGTTTGCCTGATGGGTTGGGTGCAGTACCGCCGCGACCATGGCGGCCTGATTTTTGTCGACCTGCGCGACCGTGATGGCCTCACTCAGGTTGTTTTCAGCCCGGATATCGCTCCTGCCGCGCACGAAAACGCGCATATCCTGCGTTCGGAATATGTGCTTGCGGTCAAGGGCAAGGTGCGTCCTCGCCCCGAAGGCATGGTCAACGCCAATATGGTTACTGGTCAGATTGAAATCGTGGCCTATGAGTGGAAGCTGCTCAATACTTCCAAGACGCCGCCTTTTGCCATTGAAGACCGCAGCGACGCCGGTGAGAACCTGCGCCTTACCTGGCGTTATCTTGATCTGCGCCGTCCGCGCATGCAGGCCAATCTGCGTTTGCGCCACAAGGTTTCGCAGGCCGCCCGCTGTTTTCTGGACGACAACGGCTTTACGGAAGTGGAAACCCCGGTGCTTACCAAGTCCACCCCTGAAGGGGCCCGCGACTTTCTGGTTCCCAGCCGTTTGAATAATGGTGAATTTTACGCTTTGCCGCAGTCGCCCCAGCTGTTCAAACAGCTGCTGATGGTTGCCGGTATGGAACGTTACTTCCAGATCGTGCGCTGCTTCCGCGACGAAGACCTGCGTGCCGACCGTCAGCCCGAGTTCACCCAGGTTGACCTTGAAATGAGCTTTGCCGATGAAGAACAGGTCATGGGCATCGCAGAAGGCCTCATGGCCCGCGTGTTCAAGGACGTGATGGGCAAGGATCTGACTCTTCCCTTCCCCCGCATGCCTTGGGACGAAGCCATGGCCCGTTATGGCGTGGACAAGCCCGATACCCGCTTTGGCCTTGAGCTTGTGGATATTACGGATATTGTGCGTGGCTCCGGCTTCAAGCTTTTTGCCACTGCGCAACTGGTCAAGGGTATGAAGGTTCCGGGCGGCGAGTCCATGACCCGCAAGGAAATTGATGCCTTTACCGAATTCGTCAAGATTTATGGCGCTCAGGGTCTGGCCTGGATCAAGATCAAGGCTGACGAATGGCAGTCGCCCATCGCCAAGTTCCTTTCGGACGAAGAACGCAAGGGCATTGCTGAAGCGCTTGATCTTCAGGTCGGCGACATCGTCTTTTTCCAGGCGGGCGAGGCTTCCATGGTCAACGCCGCCCTTGGCAACCTGCGCGTGCATCTTGCCAACCATTTGAAGCTGATTCCTGAAAACAGCTTTAACTTTCTTTGGGTTACGGACTTTCCGCTGTACGAATACGACGAGGAAGACAAGCGCTACGTGGCCTGCCACCATCCTTTCACCTCGCCCGCGCCCGGTCATATGGAACTGATGGTTACTGACCCGGCCAAGGCCCGTGCCCGCGCCTATGACATGGTGCTCAATGGCTGCGAAGTGGGTGGCGGTTCTATCCGTATCCACTCCGGCGAAGTGCAGCGCCGTATGTTTGAGGCCCTTGGCTTTACGCCTGAGCAGGCAGAAGAGCAGTTCGGCTTCCTCATTCAGGCGCTTGATCTCGGTGCGCCGCCGCATGGCGGTTTGGCTTTTGGCCTTGACCGTCTGGTCATGCTGCTTTCTGGTTCGTCCAGCATCCGTGATGTCATTGCCTTCCCCAAGACGCAGAAGGCAACCTGCCTCATGACCAACGCGCCTTCTCCTGTTTCTTCCCGTCAGTTGCGGGATCTCGGCCTGCGCTTGCGCGAAGTACCCGGCACAGAGCAGAAAAAGGACGGCGCTACAGCCGATAAAGTTTAGGAGGCGGACGTCCGCATGATTCTTGATATTGTCACCTATCCTGACCCCAGGCTCAAAGAGCTTTGTGAACCTGTTGCCGAGGTGACGGACGACATTCGTCAGCTTGCTGCCGACATGCTTGAAACCATGTACGCTGCTCCTGGTGTTGGTCTTGCTGCGCCGCAGGTTGGGCGCAACATCCGCATGCTTGTGATGGACCCGGCCATGAAGGACGAGGAAAAACAACCCCGGGTGCTGATTAACCCTGTGCTGACCCTCTCCGGCGAAGAAGTTCTGAGCGAACAGGAAGGCTGCCTTTCTGTACCCATGAACTATAGGGCCGACGTCAAGCGCATGAGCAATGTGCATCTGCATGCGATGGATCTGGACGGCAATATCATTGATGAAGATCTGGACGAATTCCCGGCCATTATCATTCAACATGAATATGATCATCTGGACGGCATACTGTTTATCGACAAGATAAGCCGCCTGCGCCGCACCCTGTACGACAGCAAGGTGAAAAAATGGCTCAAACGCAAAAGTGCCGTATAGTCTTTATGGGTACGCCCGAGTTTGCCGCCGCCAGCCTGAAAAGGCTGGCGGCCTGGCCTCGTGGCGAAATTGTGGCGGTATACACCCAGCCGGACAGACCGGCAGGGCGTGGCCACAAACTTGCTGAATCGCCTGTTAAGAAGCTTGCTTTGCAGCTTGGTCTGCCTGTCATGCAGCCCGCCAGTCTCAAAAGTGCAGAGGCACAGGCGGAGCTGGCGGCTTTCAAGCCTGATCTGCTGGCTGTGGCGGCCTATGGACTCATTTTGCCGGATGCCGTACTTGCCATGCCGACTCTGGATACAATCAACGTGCATGCTTCGCTTTTGCCGGGCCTGCGTGGCGCTGCACCCATCCAGCGGGCTGTGATGGAAGGCTGGCAGCAGGGTGCCCGGGCTGGCATTTCCATCATGCGTATTGTGCGCAAGCTTGATGCCGGGCCTGTTTTTGCAACAGATGGTCTGCCTATTGGGGAGCATACGGCAGGCTCCCTGCACGATGCCCTTGCTGGCATTGGCGCAGAACTGCTAGTGCGCGTTTTTGACGATATTCTTGATGGCAAGGCGCAGGCGGTGGAGCAAGACGATGCTCTCGCAACCCATGCCCCTAAAATTTCCAAGGAAGACGGCTTTATCGACTGGTCGCTCCCAGCCGCCCAGGTTCATGCCCGGGTGCGGGGAGTTACCCCGTGGCCCGGCGCGCGCACTGTGCTGGAAACAGTGGACTGTGATGGCAAGCAGCGCGAAGCGCTTTCGCTCATTCTTGCTCCAGGCAAGGTGGGGCAATCGGCGCAGGGTCATTCCCCAGGCTCATTACGGGTTGATGCAGACGGTTTGAGCATTGCTTGCGCTGATTGCTGGTATGTGCTCTCTGCGGTCAAGCCTCAGGGTAAAAAAGAGATGTCGGCACGCGACCTGCTCAACGGAGTGCTGCGCGGGTTGCCCAAGGGAGTTTGTGGTCTGGCAAGAGTTCCCGAACCTGGGGAGTAATGTTTTTTTTCGCAATGGGTATTTTTAATGAGGCTCTTTTGAGCCTCGTTTTTTCTTTTTTTGACCTATGTATCGCGTTGCGAGCTTGCGCTTTTCATAGGGTCAGTTTTGTGCGATTTTGAGGCTCACGACGGTTTTTTGCTTCTGACTTTTCAAACCGAGGCCACATGTTTCGTAAATCGCCCTTTTCCTTGCCGCCAGAGCAGTATGGTGGAGCGCGAAAGCGCGTTTTTATCGGGCTCATGCTTGCCTCGTGCCTTCTGCTGTGCCTTGGTGTAGCTTTTTTTCTTATTTTGCCCTGGATTGGCTTTTTCTCAACGCAACACTGGCTGCCATCACTCAGTATGGGTTTTGGTTTTGTTATTATTGTGGCCCTGTTGTGGCTTTGCATTATCCTTATATTTCATATTTATACTGGAAAATCATTGCCGGGTGTGGACAGTGTGCGGCATGTCACCATACGGCTTTTCTTTCCGCTTATGGAATTACTTGCCAAGGCTGTTGGTATTGATAGAGGAAGAGTGCGGCGCAGCTTTATTAAAGTGAACAACGAGCTGGTGCTTGCCAGTGGCTGTACGGCACAGCCGCACGAGCTTTTGCTGCTTTTACCGCATTGCGTTCAACAGGCTTTGTGCCCGCAACGGCTCGTGCACAATCCGGATAATTGTCAGCGCTGCGGCAAATGCCCGGTCGGTGAGCTGCTTGCATTGAGGGACAAGTATGGCGTGCGGCTTGCCATTGCCACAGGCGGCACCATTGCCCGCCGCATTGTGGTGCAAACGCGACCGCGCTGCATTATTGCTGTTGCCTGCGAGCGCGACCTTACATCCGGCATTCAGGACAGTTACCCTTTGCCTGTCTTTGGTGTTCTCAACCTGAGGCCGCATGGGCCGTGCGTTGATACGCTTGTGCCCATGAAGGCACTGGAAGATGCCGTTCGTATTTTTCTTGGCCTTTCACAACCTTTGCATCGGGGCAGGGCATAGCATGAACAAAATTAGTTTTGCCCAGTCTAGTGCTGCTGTTGCGACCTTGCCTGGCAAGATTCGCAAACTTTCTCCCACGGCCCGTCATTGCGCGCTGTGGGCGTTAATTTTGGTTGATTCAGGCATGACAGCCCAGCAGGCTCTTGCAGCGGCTTTGTCCAGTGCGTCCGCAATAGCTACAGCTCCTGGCACAGAAGCATCAGGCCTTGCCGCGGTTGAGCGCAATCTCTGCTCTGAGCTTGTCTATGGATACTTGCGCACGGAACTTCGCATTGCGTTTATTTTGTCCAGGGTACTGCCGCGCCCGCAATCTTTGCCACGCCCTTTGCTTCATGTGCTGGGGCTTGCGGTGTATGGCCTGCTTTTTCAGGACAAGGTGCCGGATCATGCCGCTGTTTTTAGCGCTGTAGAGACTGCACAGGCCTTGTACGGTCAAGGGTTGGCTCGTGTAGCCAACGGGGCTTTGCGTTCAGTACAGCGCCTTGCAGACGCTCCCATGCATGAGGATTTTTATCTGCCCAAGGGCGTGGAAGCCGGATGCGCGGAGCACATGGGACTTTTCTATTCTTTGCCGCTGTGGATCATGGGGCACTGGTACAAACACTACGGACGTGGTGCCGCCTTGCAGCTTGCACGACGTTCGTTTGAGCGCCCCTGGAGCGCAATGCGCGTCAACGCCCAGCATGCCGATGCCGTGGTGTTGCGTGAGGCATTGCTCGCCGGCGGTGGAGAAGCGGTAGGGCACTGGGGGATTGCTTTTGCACCAGGTGCACAGCCGCACGCTGCTTGTGGCAAGACACTGCATGCCTTGCAAACTGAAGGCGCACTTTCGTATCAATCCGCTGGTTCGCAGCTTGTTCTTGAGGAGCTTGGCCTCTACGACTGGGACAAACCCGTTTGGGATGTCTGTGCTGGTTTTGGCGGCAAAACAGTTGCCCTGCTTGAACGGGGAATTGCGGTTCCTTTTGCTACAGACCGCAGTATGCAGCGTCTTGCCGGCTTGCCGGGGCAGTGCGCACGGCTAGGTCTTGCCTGCCCCTCAGTTGCACTTACCGATGCAGTCACGCCACCGCTTAAGCATTGGAATGGGCACCTGGTTGTGGACGCCCCTTGCTCAGGGCTTGGCGTGCTTGCCCGCAGGCCAGATATCCGCCGCAGGCCGCCGCAGGAGGCCATTGACCATGAGGGCTTGCAGCAATCCATGTTACGCAATCTTGCGACAAGGATGCGTTCGGGCTGCAAGATTGCTTATATTACCTGCACCCTTCGGCCCAATGAAAATGAGAAACAGATTGACCGCCTTGTGCGCGAATCAAGCGGTTTGCAGGTGCTCAAGCAATGGCAGACGCCACATGAGCATCCTTGGCTTGAGGGCATGTTTGGCGCGCTTTTGCTCAAGGCTTGATCTCTACAAAAAATGATAAGCGCAACCGGAGCATTCCGCATTGCGCTTATCATCGTATTGGCAGGGCAGGGTATCTGTTCTGCTCGCGTATTTTTCCCGCTGCTTATTCGGCGGGATTTTCTGTAGATTCTTCTTCAACTTCCGGCAGGGTCACGCCCAGTTTTTGCAAAAGCTGCTCAAGCTCTTCGCGGCTTCCGTATGCAAACGCAATGCGGCCGCTGTTTTCGTCGCCGCTTACCTGGGTTTTGCAACCAATGCTGGAGCAAAGATTTATTTGCAGCGTCTTGAATTGCGGGCTTTTCTTTCTGGGGGCTTTGGCGCGAGGCTGCGGGCTTGTGTCTTCCTGTTCCCAGGGCAGGGCGTTGTGCCCTCGCCAGAAGGCGGCGGCGTCTTCTGCTTCGCGAACAGTAAGTTTGTGGCTCAGGATGCGCTGGCGCAGGGCTTCGGAAGCAATGGGCGCGTCAATGCCCAACAGGCAGCGCGCGTGCCCTGCGCTGAGCAATCCAGCCTGAATGTCGGCCCGGGCGTTTGCGCTCAGTTGCAGCAAGCGCAATGCGTTGGCGATTGCTGGGCGGCTTTTGCCAAGTCGACTTGCCAGTTCCTCCTGCGTTAGCTCTAGGGCATCCCGCAATGCCTGGAGGGCTTCGGCTTCTTCAATGGGGTTGAGGTCTTCGCGCTGCAGGTTTTCAATAAGAGCTGCTGCCATAACCTCTTTGTCGCTCAGCTCGCGCACGTAAACGGGTACTTCTTTGAGCCCCGCCAGTTGCGCTGCACGCCAGCGGCGCTCACCCGCAACAATCTGATAGGTGTTTTCTCCACCCAGCGGGCGCACAAGCAGCGGCTGGATAATTCCCTGCGATTTGATGGAATCGGCCAGTTCCCGCAATGCGGCATCGTCAAAGTGTCTGCGCGGCTGATTGGGGTTGGGGTGCAAGGCCGTAATCGGCATCAGGTTCACTGCGCTTTCCTGCCCTTGCGGTTCCTGCTTTGGCGCGGTTCCACCAAACAGTGCGTCAAGCCCTCTGCCCAATCCCTTGCTGCTGCTCATTTTTCTTCCTCCAGCATAAGCTGTGGTTGCGGCAATACAACCATTGTTCCGGACCCCAGTGGTGCAGGTTCGTTGCCATTGCGGACTACCATTTCAGCAAGCCGCTTGCGTGATTGCCTTTATCCAAAATTTGTATGTGCAGAACGTTTACTGCACGATGCAGGGTCTATTTTTGGTCGCAATCTCATTGCGTAAACCACCTGAACTTGGTTGCTGTCTTCTTGACATTTGCCCTTGGGGCACGGCACCTTATGCGCTATTGTTTTTGGGCAGAAACCTGCTTGGCTGATCAGTTGCGCAATGGGCTGTTTTTTGCCCTTGTGTGAGGCGTATTTTTTGTTCCAAAGTTCGACTTTGGCATGCCCCCGCTTTTTACTTCAAGGACTTGTTATGCAGGATAACCCGCAGCTTCAGTACATCACCGATATCAAGGGCAATATTTCTTCTGTGATCATTCCCTGGCCCCTTTGGGAAAAAATGGAGCCCAAGGTTCGCAGCATATTGGCAGCAGACGCAAAGCCGCAAGAGCTTGAACAGGCAGCTGGCCCGCTGGAAAGTTTTGAAGAGCTCATGAAGTTTTGGGATTTCAAGTATCCCTATAGCCCTTCAGTCACCTGCCCCCACTGTGCTGCTAACACCGATGATTGGCGCAACGATCCGCAACGTCCGTTTATCCTGACTAACGCAAACGTTGGCGGCCTGCTTGTTTTTCATTGCCGCGCATGTGGAACCACAATCAGGCAGAAGCATTTTCATAACCACGTTGCGCTGGAGCATACCACGCCCAAAGAATAATCTTGCGCCTATTGCAGAACCGTATTTTTTTTGCTTGGTCTGCGCAGTACGATTTCTTTGGCTAAGCCAAGGTAGGCTTCCGCACCCTTGGATTTTATATCGTAATGGATGATGGATTTGCCGTGGCTTGGCGCTTCTGAAAGGCGTACGTTGCGGGGAATGACGGTTTCAAACAGATGCTCGGGGAAGCAGCGGCGCACCTCGTTTTTAACTTCGCGAGTCAGGCGATTGCGTGTGTCGTACATGGTCAGCACCACACCCAGCAGAGAAAGATCCGGGTTGAGTCTTTTTTTCACCTGCTCGTAGGTTTGTAGTAGTTTGACGATGCCTTCAAGTGCAAAAAATTCACATTGCAGGGGAATGAGCAGTTCGCGTGACGCGCAGAGGGCGTTGAGTGTCAAAAGTCCCAGAGAAGGAGGGCAGTCGAGAATAATATACTCATAGTCGTTGCGCACGCTTTTGAGGCATTCGTCCAAAAAAAACTCGCGCGCCATTTTGTCCACCAGTTCCAGTTCAACTGCCACGAGGTTGGTGCTTGCGGGCAAAATATCCAGAAATGGGGAACGGCTTTTGGCTATATTTTCTTTCAGCTTTTCTGGTTCATAGAAGGTATTGTAAAGATCGCCGTGCAGGTCTTCCTGGTGCAGGCCTATGCCGCTGGTGCTGTTAGCCTGCGGATCACAATCAACGAGCAGAACTTTTTTTTCCATAACTGCAAGTGCAGCGGAAAGGTTGATGGCAGTGGTGGTTTTGCCCACCCCACCTTTTTGATTCGCGATGGAAATAATGCGCGCCATTGAGGCCTCCCAGTCATTTTGACTGATTTTAGAGGAACTGCTGCTTCAACCATCAGGCGAACCTGTCAGGAGCAGATACTTCAACGAGCATGAAATTTCTGGCTTTGCCGCCTTTTTCATGGTTCACATGAAGAGAAAAACTTCGTGTTTCACATGAAACATGGGGGCGGCGCTGAAAGCTGCAATGGGTTGTTTGTAAAAGAGAGAATTGAGAGCGTCAAGGCTAAAAGCAGATTGAGCAACAAAACTTGCCCCATAAAGGTAAAGCGCGTAAAAAAAATGGCACAATCTCTTGGCTGGAGAAAGTATGGAACTAGCAAAAGTGCTGTTGGTTGATGATGAATCAGATGTAACACGGATACTCTCCAAGCGCCTTGGTCGCCGAGGGTATGAGTGCCAATCCGCTGCCAACGGGCAACAGGCCGTGGATGCCATGGAGCAGTTCCCCTTTGGCATTGTAATCATGGATGTAAAAATGCCGGTAATGGATGGCATGTCCGCCTTGCAGATTATCCATTCCCGCTGGCCAAAAACTCAGGTGATTTTGCTTTCAGGTCATGCAGACATGCAGCTTGCGGTTCAGGCCATGAGCGAGGGGGCGTTTGGCTATCTGATGAAGCCTGTTGACATTGATGAGCTGCTCTTTAAAATTGAAGATGCCGCTACCCAGATCCGCCTTGAAGCGGAGCAGGGCTAAGCGAGAGCGCAGAAAATAAGGATAGTGTATGGTTAGTAAAAAAATGATGGCGTCCTTCATACTGGCCTCAAGCCTGGCCGCCGGGATTGTGCCCGGCATGATCGCCGTTGCAAATGCAGTGGAAGTCACGGAAGAAAACCTGCCAAAGCTACTTGAAAAACTGTTCCGTGATCGGCCAGAGCTGGTCATGGATGTATTGCGCAGGCAAAGCGAGTCTGTGCTCGATATTGCACAGCAAGGGTCAAATTTGCGCCGTCAGCACAGCCTTGAGGCCCAGTGGGCGCAAGACATGAAGGTAACCAAAACGGTTAAAACCGAGGGGCGTCCTGTTATGGGCGCGCCCAAGGCCAAGGTGCGCATTGTGGCTTTTTCTGATTTTACCTGCCACTTTTGCCAGCAAGCCTCCAAAACTGTGGATGCCATTTTGCAGGAATACGGCAAGGACGTGAGCCTTGTTTTCAAAAACATGCCTCTGGACGACAAGGGCCCGGCCAATATTGCTTCGGCATATTTTGTCGCCATATCGCAGCAGAGCGAAGAAAAGGCATGGCAGTTCTATAAGGCGCTCTTTGCTGATCGAGACAAGCTCATTGCGGAGGGTGAAGCCTTCTTGAAAAAGACCGCTGAAGGCCTCAATGTGGACATGAAGCGTCTCGCCAAGGATGTGCACAGCAAAAAAGTTACGGATATCATCGCTGAAGATCAGATGGATGCCCAGAAGCTCGGCATTGAGGGTACTCCGTACTTCCTCGTAAATAACCTGGTGGTTCGTGGAGCCCTGCCGCTTGATCTCTTCAAGAGCGCCGTAGATATGGCGCTGAAAAACAGCAAATGACACATGATAATCCTGCCAGCCTGTGAATTCGATTTACCGCAGATTTTGGCCCTGCAAAAGGCTGCGTTTGAAAGCGAAGCGAGGTTGGTAGAAAATTGGGATATTCCGCCACTCACGCAAACGCTTGAGAATCTGGTGGAGGAATGGCGCACTGGCGTCACACTCAAGGCATTGGATGGGCAGACGCTGGTAGGAACGGTCAGGGCGCGCACTACAGAAGACACTGTCCACATTGGCCGCCTTGCCGTGCTGCCGCAATGGCAGGGCAGGGGGTGCGGTTCAGCTTTGATGACGGCAATTTTGTCCGCAACAAAGGCCGCACGGTACGAACTCTTTACCAGCGCAAAGAGCGAACGCAATTTGCGGTTATACCAAAAGCTCGGGTTTGTTCCTTATAAAAAGGCCCAAACAGCAAACGGGGTTGAACTGGTCTGGCTGGAAAAGATCAGCAACCTCGGTAGGGAGTGACACGCCTCAGAGCGATGTTTTGCGGAGTATTCCGCAAGCAGAAAGGCCGCGCAATTGCGCGGCCTTTTTCATGTTCATTGGCAAAATTTATTCTGATTGTCCTGATCCACCGCGATTGCGGATAACCTTGGTCATCCATGAGCGCAACTGATCAAGGTCGGCTTGTTGCGTTTTTTCCGACGAATCAAGCAGAACGCGCAAGTTTGCAACTTCCTGGCGCAACTGTCCAACCTCTGGCGCAGTGTTGCCGCTTGGGGCGGGAAGTCGCTGTACAACAAGTTGCAGCAAATGGGCAATGCCCTCAATGGCGTTTGTCTGGCGCTCCAGAATCTGAAGCGCGGCAGAAGGGAAAAAGTCATTGCTCGAAGGAACTTCAGCAAGGGCTGTGGAAGAATCAGCATCCGCAACAGCAACCGCATTTCGCGGAAAGCGCGCGTTGAGCGCATCTTCAACCGCCGCTGCCGTGCGGGATTTTTGCATCTGTTCAAGCACAGCCGCAATGACATCCAGCGTTTCGCGCCGATAGCGGCGTCTGCGGCCATCGCCAACGCTGGGAATAAAATGGGCAAACCGTTTGCAGTAATAGCGGGTGGTGGATTCTGGCAAGGAAAAATGGCGTGAAATATCCGCAATACTCAACAGGCTTTCAGCAACTACAGCCTTGCGAGCCATGTCTCCTCCCGCGCCGGGCAAAGGACGCTTGAAACACGCTACGAGGCGCGTCACCCGGAAATTTGAATCGGATAAAGGGAGTGGGCAGAAAAGGAAATCAGCAACAAAGTGATTCCGATGTAATTCTTTTTGAAATACTCCAAACAAAATTTAATAGCAAGTCAGCAAACAGAAAAGGCGGTACAGCATATGCCGTTACCGCCAATAAAATAAACAATTGCGTGGTTACGCGGTGGCGCTGCTGCTGATCAGTACACCACCCGCCTCACCGCGATAAGCTTGTTGCGCCAATACGGAACATCAAGGCTCTCAACCCTCACATTTTCGCCGCGTCTGGGGCTGTGGATAAAGGAATTGCCACCAGCATATATGCCAGTGTGCAGCCCCCTTGGGCCGGAACTGGTGCGAAAAACAAGGATATCTCCCTGCCGGACAGATGAAAGCGGCACCTGCTGCCCTGTGTGTGCCTGATCAGTTGTTATACGCGGCACTTTTACACCGTTCTGATTATATGCCCACCAGATCAAACCGGAGCAGTCAAAGCCCTTTTGCGGTGAGGCTCCGCCAGGTCTGTATTTTTTGCCCATTTGCGTATAGGCCGTTTTAACAACCTTGCGCGCGGACTCAGGTGCTGGCCCGCTATCGGGCGCGGATCTGAAAGCTCCGCAGCCTGTCAGAAGTACGGCGCAGGCCAAGAGCAACGCAAAATTGCGCCATCTTCGCCAAGTGTTTGAGTGTATTGCTGCTTCCATGCTGCAACCTACTGTGTTTGCAAACAATTTTGCAAAAGTCAAAAATATAACACATATGTGCTGCATAGGATTTAGCAATTTGTGTGCCTGAGCGGCAGGCTGCGAGGATTATTGCTGGCAAACCCCCAATAATAATGGGCTAACAAGCTGCAATAACACCAGTATTCATACTTTTGGAGATCAAAACAGCAAGGCCCCTCTTCAGGGGCCTTGCTGTTTTGAAGGTTATGCAGTGCCGCGTAACCGCATGGCCTGCATGCAACTACGGGCTACTGGGCAGGCTTTGCCTCAGAAGTGATCCTTGTCTGATTGTCCCAAACCTGATCAGCTTTTGGCAAAGTGGGCAGCAGCTTGGTCCAGGGGTTCTTCTTGAGGAATTCGGGGTCCTGCTGGAGCTTGCGGCTCATTTCCAGAATGGGCGGCACAGTTTCCTTGATATCCTTGGAAAGCGCTTCAGCGATGCCAAAATCCGTAGCCTTGGTGGCAAGGTCAACAGCCTTCTGGCTGCATTCCATAGAGGTCATGAGCGTATCAAGCGTCTTGGCGGGGTTGTGGAAACCAACGCTGTTTTCCGCAGAAACGTAATCCCAGAACAGCTGGCCCTTGCGCACCATTTCGCGCGCTTCGGTCATCAGGGCGTCGTAATCGGCTGCGCGCTTGCCTTCGTAGGCATTGGCAAGACGAACAGCTTCATGCGCCTTAACCGAGATTTCCTGCGCTTTCAGCAGCTGTTCAAAGGCTTTCTTCTGGGTGTATTCCACGCGGCCGCGCAGGTAGTCAGCAGTTTTGTCGGCGTGGCACTGACGGCAGGCGCGCAGTTCCGGATCCTTGAGAGGCGAGGTCATCCAGTGACTGGAAACCTTTTTGCCGCCTTCACGCATGTAGGGCATGTGGCAGTCGGCGCAGGCAACTCCGGCAGCGCCGTGGGGGCCGTCCTGGAACATTTCATAGTCAGGATGCTGCATCTTGATCATGCCGACCTTGGAGGCCGCGTGCGTCCAGTCAACAAAAGGTCCGGGCTTGCCATCAGCGCCCTTGGGGCCGTGCCCCTTGTAGTACTGGTACATGTCTTCGGGGTTAAAGCCGTTGTCCCAGGGGAACACGGGCTTGGCGGCGGGGCCGTTGTCCTTGTGGGTGAAGTAGTATTCCACGTGGCACTGGGCGCACACGAGGCTGCGCTTCTGGTTGCGCGAAAGCTTGGCCCAGTCTTGTCCGCTGCGCTTCAACCAGTCTTTGAGCGGCTCGGAGTAGGGGCGCAGCTCCATGGTCACAGGATCGTGGCAGTTGGCGCAACCGATGGTTTCATCCATCTCGTTGATCTTGTCTTTACTGCGGAATTCATTGACGTCTTTTGACCAGAAGGCATCGCCGTACTGCTTGACCCATTCCATCATCTTGGGGGTCTTGCAGTTCCAGCAGGTGGCGGGCAGACCGCCCTTGCCGTCAGCGGCAAAGCGGTTGATACGGTCAATATTGAGAAAATCTTCTATGGCGTAGGTGTGCCCCCGCGCCTCATTGTATTCATACATGAAGGGATAACCCAGCCACAGGTTTTTGAGATAGGGCTGGGCGTGTTTGAAGCCCTTAGGCAAAGGATTGATGTTGTCGTTCTTGTGATAGGGTATGGAACCCTTGTACTCGGTCATGACCGAGGATTCGTTGTTCTTCATGTACGAGGCATACTGCTGCGGAAAATCTTTCTGGAAAGCAGAAATACGGGTTTCACTTTCAGGAATGGAAGTTTTGTACTTGGGGGGCTTAAGGTCAGTGGAAACATCCTGACAGCCCGCAAGCAAAGCTATGCCAAGCAGGGCCGCCACTCCCAGGGCCTTGTGTATGTTGCTCTTAGTCATTGGCTACCGTCCTTGTGCTTATAGGCATCATGCGCATGTGGGCCATACCCTTGTGGCAATCCACGCAGTAGGGTTTGGCGTCCATGCTGGCCACATTGACATTGGTCTGACTATGGCAGGCCATGCAGTTGGCATTGACCACATCCTTGGTGCGAACACTCAAAGGACGCGGAATGTCGTGGCCTGAAACATTGCCGATAACGTCGCGCAGGCCTTCCTGGGCCTTGAACGGCAGCTTGGCCAGCAGATTATGCGGGGCATGGCACTCATTGCAGGAGAGCTTGGCGTGTGATCCCATTTTCTGGGTCACGGCCGCTTCCTGCATTATGTGACAACTGGCGCAAAAAGGTCGCTGGTCAGTTGTCGTCATGGCGTACGCAAGCACACCCAAAAGCACCATTCCCGCCGCAACGCCGCCCAACAGCACCTTAAGCCATGGTCCATTGCGGGGTGTTCCCATAGAGCCTCCTAACTCGCTCCTTGTGTGCCGCCCCCATGGCGGCATCCCGGTTAAGAAAACAAGAAACGTACCAAAATTAGCAAATAAAATAAAAAAATAATTAGTAGATAAATAAGCTAATTGTATGAAATCAGAAAAGAAGCCGTGATTTCGGTCACAGAAAAATTCAGAAAAAAAAGACAGATTCAGAAATAAATGACAACACCACCGGAAGGATGAGCGATGCTGCGCGAATCATTTGTAAAGTCGAAGAAGATGCCGTGGTTGGTTCTTATTGCCAGTCTGGGCTGGCTTGGACTCACTGGTTTTCTTTACAGTCAGGCAGTGCAGGTCAATGCTGAGCATAGCCTTGAGTTGGAGCATACACGACTTTCAACCATGGCGCAGCAATTAATGGACGCAAGAAACTGGAATGCAGCGCACGGCGGCGTATATGTTGAAAAAAGTGATTACGGTCAGCCAAACCCCTGGTTGCCGGAATCTGAACGCACCGTAACCACGCAGGATGGCCGTACCCTAGTGCTGGTCAACCCGGCATATATGAGCCGCCAGTTGGCGGAGCGCAGCTCGCGCGAAGGGCTTACCATCAGCGTAATTAGCAGTGCGCCGCTACGGCCGGAAAACATGGCGGATGTGTGGGAAAAATCAGCGCTTGCCCGCTGTGCGGAAGAAACCCCCGAAGTGTTTACGGCACCTCAGCCGGGCAATGGTCAAAGCCTGCGTCTGCTGAGTGTGCTTATGGCACAGCAAAGTTGTTTGCGGTGCCATACAAACAAAAAAGTGGGGGAAGTACTTGGCGGCATCAGCGTGAGCCAGGATGCAAGCTCATTCCACAGAGGACTGGAAAGGCAACGCTACAACATGCGTCTGTTGTATGGCCTGCTTGCGTTCACAGGGGTGCTTGCCATCGGGGGCCTGACCTTCAACCTCACGCATCGGCGCTGGCTGGCGGAAGAAGCCAGCCGCATGAAAAGCTCGTTCATGGGACACCTCAGCCACGATATGCGCACACCGCTGACAGCCATTGTGGGAATGAGCGAACTGGCCCAGCGCACTGATCTGCCTGAAAAAGAACGCAATAAGGCTCTGGGCTATCTTGCACAAGCCGCAGAGGCGCTGCGGGAAATGGTAGGCGATATAACTGACCACGCAGCGCTTGAACAGGGAACTCCCACGCTTGAAGCCTTGCCGTTTGACCTGCGGGAGTGCCTTGCAAGCTGTGTCAGCCTGTACAGGCCCATTGCCGACAGCAAGGGGATTTCCCTGACGCTCGGGATAGACGAAAATTTACCGCAATGCGCGGTGGGCGACAGCTTTCGGCTGCGGCAGGCTCTGGGCAACATTGTCAGCAATGCAGTCAAATTTACAGAGGCAGGTTCTGTTCGCATTTACGCCACAGCCCTTGAAAGCACCAGTGAACATCTGAAGCTGGCAGTTTCCGTCACGGATACCGGCCCCGGCATGTCGCAGGAAGATCAGGAAAGGGTGTTTGAGAGCTTTCAACGGGGGCGTGACACTGCCCGTACACCGGGGACAGGCCTTGGTCTGAACATTGCCCGCACTCTTGCACGGCTCATGGGCGGTGATGTGGAACTTGCTTCCCGTACAGGGCAGGGGGCCTGCTTTACACTCCATGTGCTGCTTTCACAGTGTGCGCAACCCTGGCAGAACAAAGGCCAAGAGAATGTGTCCAGGCCAAATTTTGTCATGCCAGCGGCGCAGGAGAGCGCAAAGGAGTCGCTGTCCCACAAAAAGGTACTGGTGGCGGAAGACACCGCATCCATTGCCTATGCCATGCAGCATATGTTGCGAGGCATGGGGGCAGAACCCGTAGTGGCTGAAACTGGCGAAAAGGCACTGGAATTGTTGCGTGATCCCAGGCAGGGGCCGTGGAACTTGCTTGTGCTCGACAGCCGGTTGCCCGGTATTGATGGGCTGGATGTGCTGCAAGCTTTGCGGAATGGCGATACTTTGTCCCCGGCAAAAACCCTCGCCGTTGTTTATACAGCGACTACAAGTGATTCCTTTTTGCGCAAATGCGAGGAGCTTGGAGCTGATGGCGTATTTTTAAAACCCTTGAGTTTTAAGCAGTTGCGCTATGAGCTGGAAAAACTGATGGCAGAAAGGAAGCCAGAAAAGCCAACAGCTTGTCCAGACAGGTCCCAAAATGTCACCGAGAAAAAAAGCGCAATGTCGTATATCTCAACAAGGGTACAAAACAAGCAACAATTAGCTGATATACAGAACAAAAACGCTATCTGGAACCGCAATGGCGCGCTTGAAGCGCTGGATGGCGATGAAGGCGTGCTGAAAAGCCTTGCCAACGTATTGGAGCGCGAACTTCGAGAGCGTCTGCAAACCCTGGACGCCGCCATTGCAACGGGGGATTTGGAGCAGATGCGCCGCATGGCTCATGCCTGCAAAAATTCGGCAGGCGTCATGCGGCTTGACCATTTGCGCGCTGCAGCGGCGGCTACAGAAGGTGCGGAATCAGAAACTATTGCAGAAGAAGCGCAAAAATTGCGCTCCGCAATGCAGGAAGCAGTTCAGGTGCTCGCGGCAGATATGAAGCAGTGCAAGATTGCATAGGGCACATGTCCTCGGCAGAATTTGCTGGCAGGCGCGGTAAAACGTGCAGACTGAAAAATCAGCAGTAGCAGGATCGCAGGGGGAACAAGCTGATGGCCAAAGTGCTTGTGGTGGACGATGAAGGACTGATGCGCACAATGGTGCAGGTGGTCTGCAACCGCATGGGGCATGAAACCCTGCTGGCCGCCTCCATTCAGGAGGCCTTGCGCATGGTCAGCGAGCCTGTGGATGTGGTCTTGCTGGACGTATGGCTCCCGGACGGCAACGGTCTTGAATATCAGGCTGATTTTGCGCATCTGCCCGGTGCGCCGGATGTGGTGGTCATCACCGGTAACGGCGATGGTGATAATGCCGAGGCCGCCTTACGCTCGGGAGCCTGGGAATTTCTCACCAAGCCCCTGCAGATGCGCGATATTGAGCAGTGTTTGCGGCAAATTCTGCAATTCAGGCAAAACCGCACTCCAGTACCAGAAGCTCTTGTTGTGGACAGCGGGCATATCCTTGGCAGTGGCCCAGGTATGAGCCGCGCCCTCAAGCTGCTGGCGCAGGCAGCAAAAAGCGAAGTAAATGTGCTTTTGCTGGGAGAAACCGGGGTCGGCAAGGAACTCTTTGCCCGGGCGCTCTTTCGCAACAGCGCAAGGGCTGCAAGGCCTTTTATAACGGTTGATTGCGCTTCACTGCCAGAAACTCTGGTGGAAAGCCACTTGTTCGGGCACAGCCGAGGTGCGTTCACTGGTGCGGACAGGGCGCGCGAGGGGCTGCTGCTTGCGGCAGACAAAGGCACGCTGTTTCTGGATGAAGTGGGTGACCTGCCACAGCCCATGCAAGGGGTGTTTTTACGCGCGTTGGAGCAGAGGCGCTTTCGCCCTGTGGGCGAGGTGCGCGAGGTCAGCAGCGATTTCAGGTTGGTGGCAGCCACCAACAAGAATCTGGAGCACATGGCCAAGGAAAACAGCTTTCGGGCAGATCTGCTCTACAGGCTGCAAGGCCTCACCATTGTAATCCCGCCGTTGCGCGAGAGGCTTGATGAAATCCCCGCGCTTGCGCGGCAGGCCATTGCGCGGTTTTGTCTGGGCAGCGACCAGCCGGAAAAGACACTTTCCAACGAGGCGCTGGATGTGCTGCTGGAATATGCCTGGCCCGGCAATGTGCGTGAACTGATCCATTGTCTTGAGCGGGCATGCCTCACGGCTGGCAAAAGTGATCTGATCCTGCCTGCACATCTTCCCACGCGCATGCGTGTGGACTCCGTGCGGCGTCGCATGGGGCAGGGGAACGCACAGCCCAGCAAAGAAAACGGCGGGCTGCACGGGAATGGCAGCGCGGGGATAAATGCGGCCGAAAACGGGTTTCTCGTCAGTGATACGTTGGGGCAAAAACCGCCCAGCCTGCGAGAATGGAAATCTCAGGCTGAAAAAGCCTACGTGCGGCAGGTCTGGGACATGTGCGCGGAAGATGTGCGAAAAGCCTCGGAGGTGGCAGGTATTTCGCGCGGGCACTGGTATGAGCTGATGAAAAAAAACGGCTTGTAGCAAGGGCTTCAGACAGGCTGAGCAAAAAAACGCGGCAAACAGCCAGGGATGCTTGCGTCAGAAAATAAAAGGAGCTATAGGCGAGAAAAATCGGCATTGAAAGGCAATGTTAGAGCTTATGAACAAGAGTCCCATTACTGTCAGAGGGTATGTTGCGGCAGTGCCGCGTTCTGTGGATGCGCGCCAGGCCCGTGTCGCTGTTGTGCAGGATGATGTGGAATACCGCATTGTGCCGCGCGGCGCCGGGGTTGACCTGGATGAAGAGGTCAGCGTGCCCGTGGAAGTTTCAGGCATTATGGATGAAGCGGATGGCGTGGTGTACCTCACCGTGCGCGGTTACAAGGTGCTTGAAGACGACTCCTGGCTGGAAGAATAAACGGCTTCATTGCGTCACATTGTGGCGCACTCTTGAGCATTTTTGCCGGGTGTGGCGTTTGTCAGGCCGGACAGCCTGTTGCGCCCTTGTTCCCGGGGCGCGTGGCGGGAGCAAGCGCGATGCAATGCCCCTGTGCCCGATATGGCCCGTTTATTCGCCCGTCTCTGCCTCAGGCCGAAATCAATCCCGCAACTGCAAAGCGCCTATGGCGCTTTTTTTTTTGTTCCTTATCCCGCCGCTGATAGCGTGGGCGGAGCCGGGGATCAGAGCAGGCTGATCTGTTTTTGTTCCTTGCGGGTGCGCGTTGCCAGGGTGCTGTGCCGGCAGAATTCACATATCTGGCCCATGAAGGGCGAGGGCTGCAAATGCAGGGTGCGCCCATAAAGAGTGCGCTGCGCGCAATGACTGAGAAAAAGCGCCCGCGCGGCTCGCGTCAGACCCACGTACAGTAGACGGCGTTCCTCTGCCTCGTTGGCTTCGCCTTGGGCGCTGCTGGTGGCGGCATCCGCGGCAGGGAACAAAAGTTCACGGCGCAAAGGCAAAAGACCGTCTTCAAGCCCAGGCAGAAAAACAGCCTGAAATTCAAGCCCCTTTGAAGCGTGCAAGGTCAGAATCTGCACACTCTCGGCCTTGGCGCGCACAAGCTCGGCCTCCTGAAGCCATGCCAGCTGCTCAAAAAAGCCCGCCCAGTGACCGCTCTTGTTCCAGAGGCGGCACAGTTCACGCCATGGGCGGCTGCCGGTAAATACTTCCCCCGCCCAGGGCTGCTCCGCCAGCCAGGGGAGCATGCGCTCCGGCGCAGGCAGGCTCTCTGCTGCTGTCCAGCTTAGCGGCAAGGTATCCTGTTGGTCCTGATCCTCGATGGGCACCCGCGCAAAACCGCAATGAGAGCCAAGCAAGCCCAGCAGGCGCGCGCAGACGGCGTCTTGCCAGAATCCATCCTGTGAGGGCGCGGCGCAGGGTATCCCCGCCTGTTCAAGGGCGGCGCGCAAAGGGGGAATCTGCGCTTTCAGACGTACAAGAACCGCAATGTCGCCGGGCGCCAGTGCTCCGGCCAGACCGTGCAGGTCGTCCCCCTTGATGTGATCCAGCAGGGTGTGGGCCGTAGCGCCCAGCAGGTGGCGAACCCGCTCTGCCACCCAACGGGCCTCGGTGCGCTCGTCGGGTGCGGAAAAGAGCCGCAGTTCAGCCGTGAGCGATTGCGCGGCCAGCAATGGGCCACACTGCCCCTTGTGGTGCAGAAGGCTGCGGGCCATGTCCAGCACGCTCTGGCTGGAACGGAAGCTCTGCCCAAGGCGGAAGACGTTCAGCCCCGGCCAGCAGGCGCGCAAACTTTCCTCGCTTTGGCCCGTAACGCCACGGAATCCGTAAATGGCCTGATCCGGGTCGCCAATGCCGAAAAATCCATGACCATCCGCAGGCAGCAAGGCGCGAACAATGGCAAGTTGCACTGCGGAAAGATCCTGCACTTCATCTACCAGCACGTGCTGTGGGCGCTTGTTTTCGGGCAGGGTGCGGGCGTGTTCCAGCCACCAGTCCAGAAGGTCGGCGTAGTCCACATAGCGTTGCCCCATGTTCTTGCGCGCAGCGTAGTTGGCAGCAGCTCGGGCCAGAGGGCTTTGAGCAGGTTCCTGGGCAAGAAGACCGCCCTCGCGCGCCAGAGCAAGGGCATCCCAAAGCTTGCGCGCATCGCGCTTTTCCAGCTCCGAATTCGCAAGGCAGAACAGATTGAGCGCGGCATCCTCGCCAAGCAGGAGCGGGGGATTATCGGCGCTGGCAGCGCGCAGGGCCGCCCAAGCCATGCCGTGCAGGGTGTCGCACAGGGGGAGCGCAGCTTGCGAGGTTCCCGCAAAGGCCTTGCCCAGTCTCTCCCGCAGTTCATCCGCAGCGCGCCGTGTAAAGGTGACAGCCAGCACCCTGCGCATGTCTGCGCCCTGTTCCGCCAGCCATTGCAAGCGGCCCACCAGAACGCGGGTTTTGCCCGCGCCGGGGCCAGCCAGCACCAGCACTGGCGCTGGCCCTGCTGCAAGCGCCGCCTGCTGTTCGTCAGAATAGGCAAAGACCTGCGCAGGTGTGTCAGCTGTCGCTGCGGATTTTACTGCAGAAAAATTGCTTGTGGCTCCTGCGTTGGTATCACCGGCAAGGGGGAGGCTCGCCCGACGCACGCGCACGGATGCGGTCTGGCCAGATGCAATCTGCGTGGCAGTTGCCTGTGCATTCGCAGCCTCAGGCGGCTCAGCCTTTTTGCGTCCCCTTTTGGCAGGAGCTTTTACGCCCGGAAGGGTGCCGCGCGCATCGGCCAGCTCCTCCGGGGAGAAAACACGCACAGTGCCGTATTCGCCGTCATAGCCGCCCTCACGGTAGACCTGGCCACGCCGCATGCGGGCCACGGCTTCGCCCAGCGGCTCCCAGTGAGCGCGGATGTCGGCTTCCGGCAGGCTGCAAAGGATATCCAGCTCCGGCCCCAGCTCGCGCAACAGGCTGCTGTAACGCTCCTGCACCCGGCGCGATGCCGGGCCAACGCCGAGGATTTCACCCACGACTTCGGCCAGTGGAATCAGCGGGCGCACTTCTGGTTCGCGCTGGAGCTCCGGCGTGGTTTCCCTGTCTGCCAGTTCCAGCACACGATGCAGTACGCCGACAGTGAGCGGCTTGCCGCAGACCGGGCAAATATTGCCAAGAGCCAGGGACTCCTTGGGCTCCAGTACCACGTTGCAGGCGCGGTGCCCGTCAAGATGGTATTTGCCTTCATCTGGATAGAATTCCATGGTGCCGAGAAAACGGCAGTCCAGATTGCTCTGGTCTTCCCGCCGGGCAGAAGCGCGCAAGGCAGCAAACATGCCCGCATAGCTGGGGCGGCCCGCAAACAGATTGGCCTCGCGCCCAAGGTTGGCCCCGGAATGCGCGTCTGAATTGGACACAAGAGCGTAGCCGTCAAGCCTGCTGATCAGGCGGTTCATGGCCGGGTCGGACGAAAGGCCCGTTTCCAGCGCAAAAATGTGTTCCGAAAGATCGCCGTAGCAGTCTTCCAGCCTGTCAAAGCCTGACTTGGAGCCGAAAAGCGCAAACCAGGGCGTCCACACATGGGCGGGGATCATCACTGAACCGGGCGCGCATTCCAGCATGATTTCAAGCAGGTCACGCGAATCCAACCCCAGAATGGGGCGGCCATCGGCATTGAGGTTACCGATCTGCGCCAGGCGCAAAGAAAGGCGCGCCGCATCCTCAAGTGTGGGCACAAACACAAGGTTGTGCACCTTGCGCACCTTGCCGCCGCGTTTGTAGATGGAGCTGATTTCCGTTTGCAGCAAAAACAGCGGGTCGGCGGATTCCTGCATGCCGGGGCCGGCCTTGGCATCCATGAACTCAAGCGTTTCCGGTTCCACCGCCAACCTGTACAGGCCCGTGTGCTCGTCCAGCACAAGCTGCTCCGCCAGTTCCGCTCGCCACTGGGGATGCGTAAAATCCCCGGTGCCCAGTACGTTGATACCTTTGCAGCGCGCCCATGCCGCCAGATGGCGAGGATTGAGGGCCTTGCTTGTGGCGCGCGAGAAACGGGAATGGATGTGCAGATCAGCTATAAAATTCATAATTCACCCTGTGGGGATGGAATCTGTGCGGGATTGATTGCAATAAAGCCTGCGTCAGGCCAGCCAGGGGCAGAAGCGCAAGGCTTGCTCAGACCATAGAGGCCCGTCCTTGCCGCCACATGTGAGCTTGCTGGTTCCTGGGTTGTCATTGGTGGATGCCCCGGTGTGCAGCATCAGCGGTGTTTCAATCACGGTTTCGTGCGCGGCATGCTTGCGGGCCAGAGCCAGAATCCGCAAGGCGGGTTTTGCGCTGTGCGTTCTCACTGGCAGCAGGAGGCGTAGCCCAAGGCCAGCATCGCTCAAGGCTGCGCACAATTGCGGCAAGGCCGGAGCGTCATAGATACAGCAAAAACAGCCCTGATGCCTCAGCAGCGCTGCCGCAGCGCGGCAGAATAGCTGGAGCACATATTCCCGGCTTTCCTCGCACAGTGCGCCACGCAGCGCTCGTTCCCGCATATGGCGGGGCGAGGGCCGCCCGGTAACTCCATAGGGCGGATTTGCCAGAACCAGATCAAACTTTCCGGCATGGCTGCCGCCTGTTGTGCCTGCCAGCTCTGACAAGCGTTTTCTGTCGGCCAGATCAGCTTCGACAAAGCGCAGCCTGTCTGTCAAGCCAAGGCGCGCGGCATTGGTCGTAGCGGCCTGTACGAGCGGCCCTTCTCTGTCCAGCCCCAGCCCGGTAATGCCAACGCAACGCAAGGCCAGCCCAAGCAGGGCGGCCCCGCAGCCGCAGCCAAGTTCTGCTGCAGTGAGATGCGCCTGACGTGACTCGTTCAGGTTTTCCACATGCCGCGCGGCAAAGGCAGCCAGCAGGAGGGCATCCGCGCCAAAACGCAGACTGCCCTCCGGCTGGTCAAGCCCGCGTGGAAAAAGCTGACGGGCGCTGTAAAAAGGTTCATCCGTGTGCATTGGGGCTTCCTGCGCCGGAAAAAGGGCCGCCGACAGAACATGGTTTCTGACGGCGGCCCGCAAGTATGTGTCAGGATGCTGCGAATGCGGTCAGCCGCCTGGAGTTTGGGGCAACAGGCCTTTTACAGCAGATCCCCTTCCCAGTTGAACAGGCTCTTGCGCCGCATTTCAGGCACAGAGGCAGGCGGATTTTCCTGCATGTGCGCAAAGAATCCGTATCCCGCCGAGAGCAGTTCCTGCCTTTTGGCGGTGATATCCAGCGGCCAGCCGGGATAAATCCAGATGTTGCCGCCGTACTGCCGCGCCCAGAAGGGTTCGCCCATGGGGCTGAGGAATGGCTCGTTGGGTTTGACGCCCAGCAGGCCGAAACGGCTGATGCCCACGGGCCAGTAGCCGGAAAGCACCACGCCAAGTGGCAGGGGGCTTTGCGCGGGCAGGGCCAGCATGTCCTCCTGCGCCAGTTCAGGGCTTACAAAAGCGCCCGAAAATCCCATACTGGCAAGTATGCCAAGGGCAGAGGCATTAGCCGCGTTGCAGAAAGGCCCGGCCAGCAGGTCGGCGTTTTCCTCAAGCTGTTCTGGGAACAATCCGCGTTGCCACGGAGCGTTGCACACAAAATGCCGCGCCCCGTCGCGCCACAGCCGCCCGATGGAGCGGCGGATGATTTCCTCTTCGTCAGGCCAGATAACCGGCGGCAGCCACCAGCACATGCGCGGGGCAACCGTGCGCGAAAGTTCGGCGCTGCGCGCCGAAAGCCAGAGGGCCTGCAACTGGCTTCGGCCTGTGCGGGTCTCCTTGCCGTGGGGCACGCTTGAGCGCACGTACATGTCGGGCCGTGTTTTGGCCTTGATGGGCTTGGGCAGACGCGGGTCGCTTTCCACTGCCTTGCTGGGGCGGGAGGGCATGGCCTCAAGGCGCGCCTGCCAGCTTTTGATGATACGCATGAGTTCCGGTTCGCGCCGGTCAATAAGAAAGACCGGCGTGCCCGCCTTGGGCGTCTTGTGCTTGGGCAGGCGCAGGGTAAGACTGCCGCCCTTGGGAATGCGCCGGGTTACGGGCATGGTGGCATGCCAGCGCTCGTCTTCAACGCCCACGCGCAGGTAATCCTGCGGCAGCAGTTCAAAGAAGGGTTTGAGCGACACGCCGCCTTCAGGCTCGATACGAATCTTGCCCGCCAGCAGGCCGGAACTGGTCTGACCGTCCGGCGTGGTGGGGATGGTGTGATCCTTCTGCGGCAAAAAGCGCGCGCGTGATGAGGGCCGCCCCAGCGACATCTGCAAAATTTCTTCCGCAGCCTTGCGGGCCTGCGCATCGCCGGGGTTGTCGCGCAGCATGCGGTAGGCCGTAACCACGTGATATACGTAGTGCGGGCCTTTTTTGCGGCCTTCGATCTTCCACGACACAAGGTGGGGGATGTTCAGCAGGGTTTTTGCCAGCACGTCCAGCGAAAGGTCGAGGCAGGAGAACCAGCGCCCGTTGTGTTCCTTGCCGCGAACCTGCCCGCGGGAACTTGGGCGGCGTGGCGCGTCAAAGGATTCATTTCTGCGGTCGTCCGGCCTGCCGCGTCCGGCCTTGGCGTCACGCCCATCGCGGCCATCCCGTCCATTGCGGTTCTTGCGGGCAATGTCCATGCGCGACTGTTCCTGGCGCATGCGATCCTGCTCCTCGCGTTCCGCATTGCGCACAAGGGCAATGGCCGCAGGGCCGCCCTGGCGGTACACGCGGCGGCAGGGCTGCACGCAGCGCCCACGCAGGCCACTTTTGCCGCCCATGTAGCTCGACCAGTAGCAACGGCCAGACACGCAGTAGCACAGCGCGCCGTGCACAAAACATTCAAGGTCAAGGCCTTCGGGGCAGGCCTCGCCCATGGTGCGGATTTCATCAATGGAAAGCTCGCGCGGCAGGATAACGCGGTCGGCGCCGAGTTTTTTTGCCTGCAACAGGCTTTCCGGATGGGTAAGGTTGGCAAGGGTGGAAAGAAAAAGCCCGCCCTCAAAGCCAGCCTGACGCGCCAGATCCAGCATTGCCAGATCCTGCACGATAAGGCCGTCGGGCCTGACCTGACGGGCAAGGCGCGCCGCCAGCCGATAGGCCTGAGCTGGCTCGTTGGGCTTGACCAGCGTATTCATGGCCACGTAAACGCGGGCGTTTTCCGCATGGGCAAGGTCTGTCAGGCGCGAAAGTTCCGTCAGTCCAAAGTTTTCTGCCTGCATGCGGGCAGAAAAATGCTTGAGGCCCAGATAGATGGCGTCTGCCCCGGCGGCAAGAGCGGCCAGGAATGAAGGCGAGTCGCCCGCCGGAGCCAGAATTTCCGGCCGGGCGGGCGTGGGGGCGGATATGTTCAAATGATCCGCAGAAGTGGAGAAAGTGTCGTTCATATTTTATAATACTCTTTGTACCAGGCCACAAAGCGGGCTATACCCTCGCTGAGAGGCATGGAAGGGGCAAAGCCGGTGGCGGCGGTGAGGTCGTCAATATTGGCCCAGGTGGATTCAACATCGCCCGGTTGCATGGGCAGAAGTTCCTTACGGGCCTTCATGCCAAGGGCGTCTTCAAGGGTGCTGATGAAATCGTTGAGTTCCACCGTATGGTTGTTGCCTATGTTGTAGATGCGCCAGGGCGCGGAGCTGCTGGCGGGGTTGGGATTTGCGGGGTCAAAGTCCGGGTCGGGCTGTGGGGCCAGCGGCAGCAGGCGCACCACGCCTTCAATGATGTCGTCGATATAGGTAAAGTCGCGGCGCATGCGCCCTTCGTTGAACACCTTGATGGGTTCGCCGCGCACAATGGCGGAGGTGAACAGGTGCAAGGCCATGTCGGGCCTGCCCCAGGGGCCGTATACGGTAAAAAAGCGCAATCCCGTGCAGGGGACCCGGAACAGATGGCTGTAGGAATGGGCCATCAGTTCGTTGCTTTTCTTGGTGGCGGCGTAGAGGCTGACTGGGTGGTCAACGTTATGGTGCACACTGTAGGGCCGTGCAGTGTTCATGCCATACACGGAAGAAGACGAGGCAAAAAGCAGATGCCCCACCTTGTTCTGGCGGCAGCCTTCAAGAATATGCCCAAAGCCCAGCAGGTTGGCATTGAGGTACGATTCCGGGTTCTGGAGGCTGTAGCGCACGCCAGCCTGCCCCGCAA
The DNA here is from genome assembly GCF_019422935.1 of Desulfovibrio sp. NCBI lineage: Bacteria > Pseudomonadati > Thermodesulfobacteriota > Desulfovibrionia > Desulfovibrionales > Desulfovibrionaceae > Desulfovibrio > Desulfovibrio sp. The sequence goes on from NZ_JAHZCJ010000004.1 coordinate 176,926, forward strand.
GGTTGACCACATGGGTAAAGCCTTCGCGGGCAAACAGGGCGGCCATTGCCGGGCCATCTGCCATGTCCAGAAGTTCAAAGCGGAAGCGCTGCGCCTCCGGCATGGCGGCAAGTTGGGCCAGACGGTCTTTTTTTAGTTGCACATCGTAATAGTCGTTGCAATTATCAACGCCCACCACGCTGTGCCCATCGGCCAGAAGCCGTTGGGAAAGATGGTATCCAATAAAGCCCGCTGCGCCTGTTACCAGAACATGCATGAGAACCTCCCAGTGTGCATGCAGGCAAAGTAAGCCAGATGCGCGTTCTGGGCAAGAGCGGCGCGCAACGGTGAAATCCTTGTTTCGGGGTATGGGGGCTTGCGGGAAAAAGCGCCGCATCGTATGTTTTGGGGACCGAGGTAAAGAATGCAGAAAGCAGAGAATAAAGGATCCGAAACGCAAGGCCAGTCCGCATCTTCTGCGGATAAAGGCCGCCGTCAGGATCGCGCAGCCTGGTACGCTGGCCCGTACAGGGACGCGCTCATATATCTTATGGTCGCCATCTTTTTTGTAGAGATGATTGTTGGCGGCATTTCTTTTTTTTACGGCGTCATGCATGCCGCGCCGGATGTCCCCGGCGGCCCGCCGCTGGCACGCTTTCCCTGGCTTGGCTGGGCCGTGGCCGCAGTGCTGGCCCCTGTGGGGCTGATGCTCATCGTGCACCTTTCCGGCACATGGGTTTCGCGCTATCTGGGGCGCGAGGACACCATGCAGGGCGGGCAGGGAGCAGGACAGACGGCTGACGATGAACAGGTTCCCGAACGGCTGCGCCGTTTCTATGCCATAATCCGCAATGCGCCCACGGTGGTTTTGCTGCTGGGCATCATGCTGCTGGGTGCGGGGCTGTTTTTTGTGGACGGGGCATTTTCTGCCCTGATGCGCCTTGGCGGCGCGCTGACCGAATATATTCCCTGGATTGCGGGCAGTCTGGCCGCTCTTATTGCCGTATGCTATCTGGTGCACCGCTGGTTTGTGTACAGGCATCACCGCATGCAGCAGGAGTATGAGTACCGGCGCGAAGTGCTGGAACGCACAGGCATCGTGCTGGTGGACAAGGGCTGCATACCCCTGCCGCAAAACGAGGTGCAGCGTCTGGCTCTTGGTGGTCATGTGGTCGAGGCGCAGGCCTTGCCCCCGGCCCTTGACGCCGAAGCTGCGTCGGGTGATGCCGCTGACCGCAATGGAGCGGCAGGGCATGACGACGATGTGACCGATGCGGAAATTATCAGCCCCGACACGGCAAATCCGTCTGAAGATACGGCTGACGCGACCCCTGCGGACAGCGCAGTCAGCCCCGCTGACGCGTCAAAGCCCGTTGATGCTTCCGCGGATGCCTCCGCAGCAGATGAGGCTGAAAAGCCCAGCAAACAAGATTAATTGCTGATATGACACCACATTGTTCAGCGCTAAAGCGGCGGAAGCATGAGCATACCCACACCAGGTAAACCTGTTCGCGGTTCCCGTAGCGGCGTACCGCTCATGGCACTGTTTGACCTGCTGGGCAAGCGGTGGGCTATGGGCGTCATCTGGCAACTGCGCAAGGGGCCAGCCACATTCCGCGCCTTGCAGGAGGCCTGCGAATCCATATCCCCGGCGGTGCTCAACAGCCGTTTGAAAGAACTGCGCGAGGCAAAGCTCGTGTGCACCACCAATGACGGCTATGCCCTGACGGACATGGGCGTGGAGTTGAGCCTTCTGCTGGAGCCATTTGGGGGCTGGGCCATCACCTGGGCTATGGAAGTGGCCCCGGAGGAAGCCGAACGCTGGAGCGATCTGCTCAGCAAAAGGCTTGCGTAGCCGCTTCCCCCAGGGATTCCTTGTCGTTTGGGCCGCAGCTACTGCTGCGCGGCCTTGATGGCCTTGAGCGTGCGGCCTCCCAAACCGATGGCATCGGTTGCGTATTCCTCAATAAATACCACGAACTTTTCCTGCGGAACGGACGTTGCCGCCACTGCGGCTGCGGTCAGGCCTTCAATCAGGTTCTTCTTCACTTCTTCCGTTGTGCTGTGCATGGCTATGGTGATGACGGGCATGGTTTGCTCCTTGTCGTTTGATCTTGCGGCCTGCGCTCTGCGTATTTTGCGAAGTAGCAAGCGAGGGTGAGTATTCTTGCGCGCGCTATGGAATAAATAGCGAGCTATTAAAAAAATAGCAAGAACTGCCCAAGGTCAAACCTGCAAAGACGGCAGCGCGTGCCAGAGTGACTGCCCCCGCCAAGATTTTGCCGCCAAAAGCTGATGGGCATTCCCTGAACGTGTTCATGTTCAGGGAATGCCCATTGTTACTAACGAGCAAGTATTCAGATTGTTGTTGAAAAACTGCTACCCGGTACTTTATCTAAAGAGCCGCAACCTGCGTGAGGCCGCGCCGCGCAAGGGCTATGTCAGCCAGTGCGTTGATGCAGGCCGCCGCCACAGCGGAGCCGCCCTTGCGGCCCAGCAGGGTAAAGTGGGGCCAGGGGCTTTGCCGCAAAAGTTCCTTTGACTGCGCCGCGTTCACAAAGCCCACAGGCATACCCACTATGAGGGCAGGCGGCTGCGCGCCGTGCGCAAGCACGTCCAGAAGCCCCAGCAGGGCTGTGGGCGCGTTGCCGATGACCACAATGTTGCCGCCCATGTTTTGCGCAATACTCTCAAGCCCGGCGCGTGAGCGCGTGGTGCCCCGGCTGGCGGCAAGCTCCGCAAGACCGGGCAGGGCCATGAGCGGGGTCACTGATACCCCTAGCGGTTCAAGGCGGCGCATGGGCAGGCCAGCGGCAGCCATGCGGGTGTCGGTATACACGCTGCAGCCCGCGAGCAGGGCGCTCACTCCAGCTTCAAGGCCCTGGGCGCTCAGCCGTAGGTCGCCCACGATATCCGTATCGCCGAGGGTGTGGACACAGCGGCGGGCCACTTGCCAGAGCGGGCCGCTAAAGGCTCGCGGTTCGGGAATTTCCGCATCTATGATGGCGAAAGAGCGGTTTTCGATCTCAGCTGGGGTGCAGGCCGGGTCAAGATCAACACTGATTTTGTCTGTGGGGTTATGAACCATAAAATCCTCAGGGGCGTTGGTCTGAAAAGTAGGAGGCGCAAGTGCGCAGCCATGCGCGCCAGAAGCGGCGAGAGCCTTCGGGATAGCAGTGCAGCCATGATCCGGCCACGGAGCCGAGGCGGCAGCCTTCATCCCGCAAAAAACGGCCCTGGCTGTCGTAGAGCTTCCACAGGGGACGGCATGGGGTGGGCAGGGGTATTTCTTCTTCCTGCGCATAGTGAAATTCGTGTCCGCGCACCCACATTGGCCGGGCGACAGGCCCGTTAAGCACGGAAAATGTGGGCGCAGGCCAGTCCGTTGCGGCTTGCGCGGCCCGGTAGCCCAGAGCCGCCTTGTTTGCGCCAAGTGCGCAGTTGCGCGGCAGGAGGCCGCTCATGGCGTGGCCTTGCCCTGCAATCTGCACGGACTGCATAAGGTAGATATAGCCCCCGCACTCGCCGTACATGGGCATACCGTGCGCAGCCAGCCCGTGTAGAGCATTGCGCATGGCCGTGTTGGCGGCAAGGCCCGAGGCATGCAGTTCCGGGTAGCCGCCGGGAAAGTACAGGCCGGAACACTCGGCTGGCGGCGCGGCGTCCCGTAATGGGGAAAAGGTGACAATGCGCGCCCCAAGTTCGTGCAGCACGGCGGGCAGATCCGCATAGCAAAAGCTGAAAGCTTCGTCCCAGGCCAGGGCCACAACAGGCCTGCGCCTGCGTTGGGGGCGGGGTGGGAGCTGCGCTTGTGCGTCTGAAAGTGGAAAGAATCTGTCTGTCGGCGGCTCATGTGCCTCTGATAACCGCGCTTGCCGGGCAGCTTCCGGCACTGACGCGCCGGACTTGTCTGCATTGACTGCCCTTTGTAGCGTGTGGACTCCCGCCAGTTTAAGTATGCGGTTCAGGTCGCAGTGCTGCTCAACCCATTTGGTCAGGGCTTGTATGTCCACCGCAGGTAGGGCCTCGCGCGCTTCCACCAGCCCAAGATGGCGTGAGGGAAGTTCCGGTGCGCCCTGACGCGGCAGCAGGCCCAAGAGGGGCACGCCAGCGCTCTTGGCCAGGGGCGTCAATGACTGGCGCAGCAGGTCGGCGTGGCGGGCGCTGCCCACATGGGTGCACACCATGCCAAGAAAACGGACAGGCAAGTCGCCAGCCCATGCGGGGCGGTGATGCAAAAATCCCTCTGCCAGCGCGGCAATGGACTGCCCCAAGCCGCCTGCGTTGAGCACCAGCAGCACGGGCAGACCCAGCAGGGAGGCCAGATGCGCAGTGCTGCCCGCTCCACGGTGCCCCCCGTCAAAAAGGCCCATGGCTCCTTCCACCACCAGCAGATCTGGCTTGGCGCAAGGGCTTGCTTTAGCTTTTGCGCTGTCGGCGTACTCACATTGAGGGCAACCTGCGGACATGCGTTCAAAAACGCGGCCCAGTCCTTTGGGAATGCGCCCTGCGGGCAAGGGGTGTTCGGCAGAGGACGGCGCGGCTTCCCGGCACATCCATGTGTCCAGATTGGCTGCGGGTTGGCCTGTCAGCGCCGCATGAAAGGCCGCATCAATATAGTCCGGCCCCGTCTTGGCCGCGCGGGCCATGAGCCCACGATCGTGCAGGGCGCAGAGCAGGGACAGGGTAAAGGTCGTTTTGCCCGCATTACTGCCCGTGCCGCCTATGACAAGGCCGGGTATGCTCGGCTGCGGCTTGGGCATGTTTACGCTCCGTATGGTGTCGGCAGGGATTGCCTTGCGGCAGACGCTGTCAGCGTTGTCGCAGGGCCTCGGCAATGATGGCCGCGTCTGCCTCTGGCCTGGCTTTGAGCTGCAGCTCGGGGTTGCCGCCGGAGCAGGCAAAACCCTCAGGCCCCAGTTCCACAAAACCGGCGGAAACAACGCGGCTGTAGGGCAGCTGTTCGCGCATGTCGCTGTGGTCTACACGGCGCGGAAAGATGAAAGGCACTTCCTGACCAGAAAAGTCTTCAACGATGAGGTACTTCACAGGGGCCTCCTCAGCGCGCGTCGGGCGCGGCGGGCTTGGCGTTGCGGCGGTTTTGCAGATACTGCCGCACGGCCTTGTTGTGGTCGTTGAGGTTGGTGGAAAAAACATGCTCGCCACCATCAAATTTTGCCACAAAGTACAGGTAGTTGTGCGCCTCGGGGCGGACGGCTGCGGCAAGGGCCGCTGCGCCGAACGAGCAGATGGGGCCTGGCGTCAGGCCGGGGCGCTGATAGGTGTTGTAAAGGTTGTTGGGATCGTCCAGATCGCGGCGGCGCAGGTTGCCGTCAAAGTTGGGGCCAAGGCCGTAAATCACTGTGGGGTCGGCCTGAAGCAGCATGCCCTTGTTAATGCGGTTCTGGTAGACCCCGGCCACGCGGGCGCGTTCTGCATCTATGCCTGTTTCCTTTTCCACAATGGAAGCAAGGATAACCCATGTTTTGAGCTGTTCTGTCTGGCCCGGCCCCGGTTTTTTGCCATCGGGCCACACGCTGGCGGTCTTGCGCCAGAAGTTGTCAACCATGCGCCCGGCAACGGCCTTGGCCTGCGCCAGATCGACGACGTCATTCTTTTTGAGCAGATACGTATCCGGCATCAAAAAGCCTTCAGCCGTGGCAAAGGGGATGCCGTAATGGCGCAGAAAGTCCGGGTCGGTCACGACCTTGCGAAAGTCGTCAAAAACCACCAGCCCGGCTTCTTCCAGCATCTTGCCCGTCTGCCACCACGTGAGGCCTTCCGGCACAGTGACGCGGTACAGCACGGGGTGCCCGTTGACCAGCTCGTCCAGCACCTTTTCCGGCAGCCAGCCCGTATTGAGGGCGAATCTGCCAGCCTGGAGGCGGTTTTCCCATTTTTTATAGCGGGCCAGCAGGTCAAGCTTGCGGGCGTCTGTCACAACACCCTGCTTGGCCAGCCCTGCGCTTACCTGCGCCAGACGCGCCCCGGCGGGTACGTCAAAAAAAACATCGCGGCCAGGGGTTTCCGGTGCGGTGGTGAGGAAGGTGTGAGCCTCGTAAGCCACCCATCCTCCGCCTGCGAGGGCCAGCAAAAGCAGCAGGCCCAGCGCGCGCAGCAGTGTTTTCATGCGGGTCTCCGGTCTTGGGGCGCAAGCGAAAGAAAGGAAGAAAGAATGCGCACAGCGGCCTGCTGGTCAAGCACGGCCTTGCGTTTGCGCATTTTCAGACCGGCCTCGCGCAGGTCGGCCCAGGCTTCCTCGGAACTCAGCGCCTCAATCATAAAGAAAAAAGGCAGCGGCACCCGGCGCTTGAGGCGCTCGGTTACGTTGCGTATCTGGCGCGTGGTCATGGTTTCTTCCCCATCAAGGGTCAGGGGCAAGCCTACCACCACCGCTTCCGCCCCGGCCTCGGCAATGCGCCCGGCAAGGGCGGCCAGAAAGGCCTTGCGGTCTGTAAAATCCTCAAGCCGCAAGGTAGCCAGCGGAAAGGCCAGCCGTCCCTCAGGGTCGGATGCGGCAAGGCCCGTGCGGGCCAGACCGTAATCAACGGCAACGAATTTCACTGCAAGCCTCGTTGTGCGCTGTGCGTTTGCCAGCGGGTGCGGCCATCCCTAAGAAAATGTATTCTCAAAGGCAAGGTGGTCTAAATGATGCCCAGCAGCGACAGCAGGCCAAGGGCGCTGCCGCTGACCAGCGGGCCAAGCACAAGCCCAAGCGCCCCGGTGAACAGCAACAACAAAAGAATGACAAATCCGTAACGCTCCACACTCAGGTAACGATATGCGGCATTTGGGGGCAGAAAATAGGCCACAACCTTGCTGCCGTCCAGCGGAGGAATGGGCATCAGATTGAGCCAGCCCAGCCCGAAATTAATGATTACGCCCGTCTGAATGGTCTTGAGCGCAAAGACGTAACTTGTGCTGTCCATCCATTGTTGCGGCGGAAAAATATGCAGCACGGCCCACAGTAGAATGCCAAAAAGTCCTGCTAGCAAAAAGTTTGTGAGCGGCCCGGCAAGAGCCACCAGCATCATGTCTTTTGCGGGATTGCGGAAGTAACGGGGATTGAATGGAACAGGCTTGGCCCAGCCAAAAACGAAACTTCCGGAAAGGCTCGTCAGCACAAAGGCCAACAGCCCCATGGGATCAATGTGCGGCAAGGGGTTCAGGGTCAGCCGCCCCATAAATTTTGCGGTAGGGTCGCCGCAGCGAAAGGCCACCCATCCGTGGGCCACTTCGTGCAGAATGATGCCCAGAAGAGCGGGTACAGCGGCTACGGCCAGGGTGCTCAGCACCTGGGAAAGGTCTAGGTTCAGCATATGTTGCGGGTACCATTTTCCTCTTGGCGCGGCAAGGTCGGGCCTAGCCCGAGGAGGCTACCTTGCGCACCAGCAGATCATCGTTGGGCCAGATGTGCCGATCAGGCGTAAGCAACTGGCCGTTACGGGCCACAAGGGCGGTTTCCTCGGCAAGGCCAAGGGCTGCAAGCAGCTGGCGCGAGGTCTTGGGCCGGGGCAGGGAAAGGTATTTTTCTTCCGGCTGCACCAGTACGGTCACGCGGGCTCCCGTGTGTTCCGGCTTGACCACCTGAACGTGGGCGACATGCGCGGCGGGGACCGCTGCGGCCTCGGTTGCCTGAGTATCGGTAGCCGGGGTGGTGGTGTCAGTCATGCAATACTCCTAGAGGTAGTCTTCGAGCAGCGCGCAGGTATGGCAAACCAGCGGCGCACAGGTTTTGATGAAAAGATTGTTCTGTTTGACGGCGGCCATGCCCTCAGGCGTGGTGAGGTCATGCCCCAGAACGCCCCGGCACTGCAAACTGCCGTGAGCCTTGGCAAAAGCCTCGGTAAAGGCGTCGCGTCGGGCGTAAAAGGCATCCTTTTGCGGGCGCGGGCATGGACCGTTCGGGCCGTGCAGCATGCCCAGCACCATAAGCGAGCCGGAAACGCAGCCGCACACTTCGGCCTTGCCCATGCCGGCGCCAAAGGCCGAGGCTATGCGCATGGCAGTTTCTTCCGTCAGGCCAAGCCTGTCTGCAAAGTGGGCCAGCACTTGCTGCGCGCAGATAATGCCCATATTGAAGTCTTCTTGCACTTCTTCAAGTTCAGGAGGGGTGCTCATGCTTTGTCCTTATGTGCAGAAATAGTAAACGAGGGTCACAACCGTCATACTGGCGGCTCGTAGCCCCTGATTGGCGAGGATAAGCCGCAGGGCCAGCGCCGGGCGGAAAAATCCCGCATAGGATGGCAGCTGGTGCCGTATGGCCCGCATGGGTGTGGAAAGGATATTGCCCACCATCAGGGCCAGCACCACATCGCGCGGCGATAGCCCGCCCGTTTGCAACACGCTGCCAGCTGCGCCAAGGGCAGCTCCAAGCTCTGCCGCCAGGTGCAGCACAATGATGCCCATGGCCTGCGGCTTTAAAAAAGAGAGCCAGCCCATGTGATCGGCCAGCCATGCCTCTGCCAGCGCAAAATAGCCGTAGCGCTGCATGCAGAACATAAGCACATAAATGGGCGCCGTGAAGTACACCAGCTTGGGAAGACGCCGCAAAAAACGCCGCCAGGCCTTGTTCAGGGCATCGCGCCATGATGTGCCCGCCTGCTTGATATTCTGGCAGGCAATACAGCCCGGCGGTGGCGGCGGCAGCAGCCAGCGTGAAAGCACAACGGTAAAGCCCGTGCGTCCTGCGGCGGCAATAAATGTAAGCCCAACGTACACCAGGGCAGGAGTGCCCAGCACCGGCCATGTGAGCAGAAAAATGGTGGGCGTGTGCACAAGATAGGCTGGCAGGCTGTTGAACAGGTTTGCCAGCATAAGTTCGTTGCTCGAAAGCTCGCCCAGATTGTGGCTGTCTGAAAGCAGGCCGTTGGCGGCGGCGGGGGACACAAAGGCCAGCGAAAAACTCGCGCCCGCGACTTCGCGCAGGTGGGCGGTCTGGGCCAGAGGGGCGGCAAGCCGGGCAAGATGGCGCGTCCAGCGCAGGGCCTCCAGCAGGTTTGCCACAAGCAGGCCCACCGCCAGCCCCAGCAAAAGACGCAGCAAGGGCCAGCCCAGGGAATGCCAGAGGCTTGCAAGTGTGAGTGCGGTATCTGGGGAAGTTGCTGTCATGCTGATGGGCTTGGCGCTGCCGGAAGCTGAAATGCGGAACAGTCAAAGATTGGTGCGCCCCTGCGGTTACATCCGCAAGGGCAAAAACAGGGGTTCATCGTGGCTAGGGATTATAGCCCGTGTCTGGGGGCAGATCCCTGCGGCCAGCTTCTGCGCGGGCCAGAACGTCGCAACGTTCGTTTTCAGGGTGCCCGGCATGGCCTTTCAGCCAGCGCATGCGCACCTTGTGGGTGGAAAGCAGGGGGAGCAGGCGTTTCCACAGATCCACATTGAGCGCGGGCTTTTTATCGCTCTTGATCCAGCCCTTTTTCTGCCAGCCCCAGACCCAACGTTTTTCAATGCTGTCGCATACGTATTTTGAGTCGGAGTAGAGCTCGACTTCGCAGGGGTTTTGCAACTGGCTCAGAGCCTCCACAACCGCCAGGATTTCCATACGGTTGTTGGTGGTCAGTTTGTAGCCTCCGGCAAATTCCTTGCGGTAGTCCTGATCGTCAAGTTTGAGTACGGCGGCCCAGCCGCCGGGGCCTGGATTGCCCAGACATGAGCCGTCAGTATGAATGGTCACTTTCTGCATTGTAGTCCTTTACGCGGGTTCCTGCCGAAGCTGTTCGGCGAGCGGCAAGCATACACGGCAAAGCCTTGCTGGGCAATGCGCCTCTTGGGGCAGGGGATGGCTGTTCCATCCCGGCAGAAAGTTCCCTGAATGGCTTGTGGCAGAAGTGAGGATGCGATGGTGTAGGGGAGGGAATAGGCCCCCCCCGTAAAATTTTGTGGCTTGAAACTGCTCTAGCCGGGTTCGTTGCCCGCGCGCATCAGGCAGTGCAGTAGCACGTCCGCGCCTGCCGCGCAGTCTTCCCACGAGGTGTTTTCCACCTCGGCATGGCTGCGCCCGCCCATGCTTGGCACAAATATCATGGCACCCGGCGCAACCTGGGCAATATAGATCATGTCGTGCGATGCTCCGGAGACCATGTCCAGTGAGGGTAGGCCAAGGACTGTTGCAGCCTCTCGCACCATCCCGCGCAGGCGTTGGTCAAAGGGCACGCGCGAAACCTGCCAGATGCGTTCGGGCCTTACCTCACACCCCGCCAGTTGCGCGGCTTCGGCCAGCGCGGCCTCAATGCGTTGGCACACGTCATCCGTGGCGGCTTCGTCCCAGCCGCGCACATCAATGGTGAACTGCACATCCCCGGCAATGACGTTGCGCGAGTTGGGCGAAGCGTGCACTTCGCCCACAGTGGCCACCACCTGACCGGAGTCGCGGGCAATCTCGAAAATACGCGTCACCATGAGCGAAAAGGCGTATATGGCATCGTGCCTGCTGGTCATGGGGGTTGGCCCGGCATGGTTGGACACGCCCTGCACGCGCACATTATACCAGCGCAGGCACACAATGCCCTGTGGTATGCCGATGGGGATGCTTTTCTCTTCCAGCACAGGCCCTTGCTCTATGTGCAGCTCAAAGGCCGCATGCATAGGGCGGGGAAAATAACTGGAATCACCCCGAAAGCCGATGCGTGTGAGCTCCTCGCCAAGGCTGACGCCCTTTTGATCTTTGAGGGCATACATATCTTCCTGTCCCAGCTTGCCTGCCCATACGCCGGAACCGGAGCAGCCGGGGGTGAAACGGGAGCCTTCCTCATTTGTCCAGTCGGCTACAACCAGATCGCGCAGCAGGGTCACGCCCGCATCGCGCAGGGCGTTCACAACCTCCACGCCAGCCACAACACCCAGCATGCCGTCAAAGCGCCCGCCGAGCGGCTGGGAATCTCCGTGAGAGCCTGTTATCACCGGGGGCAGGGTTCTGTCCTTGCCCGGCAGCACGGCAAAGATGTTGCCCATGCCGTCCACATGGATTTCGCAACCCAGCTCCTTCAGCCATGCGCTGAGTTGCTGCCGGGCGGCTTTGTCTGCATCGGACAGGGCAAGCCGGGTGACGCCGCCGCCCGCAGTTGCCCCGAATGCAGAAATTGCTTCCATGCGGTTTTGCAGCCGCGCCTTGTCTACACGCACAGAGTTCATGCCTTCTCCCTTGGTTCTGGCTCTATTCATTCGGCGGGGGCACGGGCCGTCATGCCGTGCCCCCAAGGTACCCCCGCTAGCGGCGGATAAAGCCTACGACATGTCGAATTTGTCGCGGAACAGTTTGCCGGTGCGCTCCATGTCAGAATCGGCCCATGTGCGGCGCATGCGGTTGAGCGTGGGCATGCCCAGATTGAATTCGTTCAGCCAGTTGCGGGCAAAGATGCCTTTTTCCGTTTCTTCAAAAATCTGCTGGATGGCGTCTTCGTTGATAACGCGCGGGCCGGATGTGCGCACGGCAAATTCACACGTGCGGCTGGCCCGCCGCGTGAGGTATTCTTCCACGCCAACTTCATCAATATCGTCGATGATGGAGCGGATGGAGCGCACGGCCTTGGCATAGGCGAACGAAGCCGGATAGCCGTTGTCGGTCATGACCTTGTAGATGGAGCGCATGAGCTGAATGGCCCCACCGTAGAGCACCTGTTCTTCAAAATTGTCGCCCTCGGTTTCGTGCTGGAACGAGAGCTTGATGGTGCCCACGCGGGTGCTGCCCACGCCCTTGGCAATGGCAAGGGCCGTGGCGGCGGCATGGCCGCTGGCGTCCTGATCAACGGCCACCGCGCCGTAGATGCCCGAACCTTCCTTGAACTTGCGGCGCACCACCGGGCCGGGGCCGTTGGGCACAAACAGGATGACGTCCACATCCTTGGGCGGCTTGATGGTGCCGTAGAGGATGGCGAAGCCGTGCGCAAAGCTGAGGGTCTGACCGGGGCGCAGGTGGGCGTGGATGGAAGAATAGTACACGGCGGGCTGGGCCGGGTCTTGCAACAGGATATGGACGATATCGGCCTTTTTGACGGCCTCCTCGATGCCGTACACGGCAAAGCCGTCGGCCTCGGCGTCCTTCCAGCTGTTGTGCACTGTCCTGTCGCCAACGCCCACAATCACGTTGATGCCGCTGTCGCGCAGGCTTTTGCCCTGCGCCTTGCCCTGGCTGCCGTAACCGATGATGGCAATGGTCTTGCCGTGCAGCACGGAAATGTCAACGTCTTCGTCCCTGTAAATTTCGCCAAACTGTGACATGGTATATCCTTATTGAAAAAGCGGGAGGCTAGAGTGCCACATCGCGGTTGCAGTCTTTTGAATAGATGTAGGTAAGCCGTCCCCTGCCAGTGGCGTACACGGCCTGCGGGGTATAAGGGCCAAAGAAAATGAAGTCTTCCTTCTGCACCTGAATCCACTCGGCCCCCAGCAGATAGATGCCTTCGCCTTCCAGCAGATAGGCCCCGTGCTCCTGCACATGGGTTTCCACAAAGGGGTGGCAGCCTGCGGGGTCAAAGCTGAGGGTGTGCATGTTCATGTCAAAGCCCAAGTGGGTGGGCAGCAGATCGCGGATAAACACGTTGGCCATGTCTTCGTAGATGCGCTCTTCCATTGTTGCGGTATTGCCGAATACGACTTCGGCCTCGTGGCCGGGCAGGGTAATGTAGCGCTGCTTGTAGAGCAGAAAGCGCACCGGGGCATTGGTGGTGTTGGTAAATTCAAGGCCTTTGCCAGCAGGGGCAAACACGTAGCCGCCGGGGGCCAAGGTGTGCTTCTGCCCGCAAGTGGCGGCGGTCAGCGCGCCTTCGCCATCCATGACATACAAAAAGGCTTCCACCCCCGGCTCTTGCGCAAAGGGGGCAACCGTGCCGCCGCCGGGCAGGGCCGTGCCCACATACTGCACAAAACTCGCGCCCAGTTTGGGCGAGGCAATGATGGACATGGTGCAGCCCTCAATGCCGGGTATGACGTTGCGCACCCGACCTTCCGGCGGAATGACCGCATATTCGCCGGGCCGGATGACCGCCCGAGTTTTCAGCAAACCCTCTGGATAAGCCATGTTTCCTCCTTGAGCAGATTTAGTTTTGTTTGCCCAGACCGGGCACAGCGCGCCGATCTCCGCAACGGACGTTCGCCTGGGCGGACGCCGGAGCAATTTATAAATTGCCCATAATGCTCAGTTCACCGTCTGAATGAACGAAGCCAGTTCCGGAGTGCCGGGCTTGGCAAAAAGCGCCTTGGGGGCCCCGGCCTCGTGAACCTTGCCCTGGTGCATGAACACCAGTTTGTTGCCTACTTCGCGCGCAAAGCGCATTTCATGCGTGACCATGATCAGGGTCATGCCTTCCGCCGCAAGCTTGCGCACAACCTCAAGCACTTCGCCTACCAGCTCGGGATCAAGGGCGGAGGTTATTTCATCGCAAAGCAACATCTTGGGGCGCATGGCAAGCGCACGGGCAATGGCTACCCGCTGCTGCTGCCCGCCGGACAACTGATCGGGAAAGGCGTTGAACTTGTCGGCAAGGCCCACCCGTGCGAGCATCTCTGCGGCAAGCTCCCGCACCTCGGCCTCGGGTTCTTTTTTGACAATGCGCGGGGCCAGCATGACGTTTTCTCCCGCTGTAAGGTGGGGAAAGAGGTTGAACTGCTGAAAAACCATGCCCACCTTGAGCCGCAGTGGGCGCAAGTCGTTTTCCAGCCCCCGGACGCGGTCACCGTCAATTTTTACAAAACCCGCATCAAAGGTTTCCAGCCCGTTGAGAATGCGCAGAAACGTGCTCTTGCCAGATCCGCTGCGGCCAATGACGGCCACAACGTCGCCTTCTTCCACCGTGAGGTTGACCCCGCGCAGAACCTTGGTTTCACCAAACTGCTTGTGCAGTTCATCAACGACGACCAGCGACATGGAGCCTCCTTTCAATTCGTCGGGCAAAGGCCGACAGCGGATAGCACATGAGAAAATAACCCGCAGCCACAAGGCCGTAGACCAGCAGCGGCCTGAAGGTTGCGTTGGCGATCATGGTTCCGGTTTTGGTTATTTCCACAAGGCCGATGATCGAGGCCACGGCTGTTCCTTTGACGACCTGTACTGAAAAGCCCACAGTCGGGGGGATGGCTATGCGCAAGGCCTGGGGCAAAATGACATGACGCAGCTGCTCGTAACGGTTCATGGCAAGGCACGCCGATGCCTCCCACTGACCTTTGGGCAGCGCTTCAACACATCCGCGCCAGATTTCAGCAAGGTACGCGCTGGTAAAGAACGTAAGGCCGAGCGTGGCGGCGGCCAGGGGCGAAATATCCACGCCAAACAGGGCCAGCCCGAAAAAGATGAGAAAAAACTGCATAAGCAGCGGTGTATCCTGAAAAAACTCAATATACGTCATGCCCAGAGCGCGCAGTTGGGCCTTGGGCGAAATGCGCACAAACAGCACAATAAGGCCCATGACGCCGCCAAGAGCGAAAGCGATGGCAGAAAGAACGATTGTCCAGCCCGCGCCCGTAAGCAGATGGCGCACCATATCCCAGATAGAAAAGCTGATCATGCGCGCCCCCTGCGGATGCAATGTTTGCCAAAGGCATGCAGGCTCTTGCGCACGGCGATGGCCAGGGCGAGATACATGAGCGTGCTGGCGAGGTAGACCTCAAAGGCGCGGAACGTGCGGCTCTGGATCAGGTTGGCCTCAAAGGTCAGTTCCTCGGCGGCGATTTGCGAGCATACCGAAGACCCCAGCATGACAATGACAATCTGGCTGCACAGTGCGGGCCACACTGTTTTGAGCGCCGGGCGCAGAATCACGTGGAACAGGCACTGCCAGCGGCTCATGGCCAGGGAGTCTGCGGCTTCAATCAGGCCCTTGGGCACAGCCGCCACGCCAGCACGGATGATCTCGGTCGAATATGCGCCAAGGTTGACGACCATTGCCAGCACGGAGGCTTCCCATCCGTTCAGCCGTACCCCAAGGGCGGGCAGGCCGAAGTATATGAAGTACAATTGCACAATAAAGGGCGTATTGCGGACGCATTCCACATAAGCGGTAAAAAACGGGTGCAAAAAGGGCAACCGCCACTCGCGCGAAACCGCTCCCAAAATGCCCACGGCAAGGCCCACCGTGGCGCTGACCGCCGTGAGGGCCAGCGTCAGTGCCGCCCCCTGAACCAGCAATGGCCAGTTTGCCGCAATGGGCTCGAAGGTAAACTGATAGGCCATGGCTGTTCCCCTAACTGGAGGTCGCTCTATGGCGACCGCCTCCATACGTACTGGCTGCGGCGGCAAAACCGCTATTTTGCATCTTTGCGAGGTTGCCGCATCAGGATCTTGTCGTTATAACCTTGTGGTCTTACCGGTAAATATTTTGTAAGCACGGTGTCCTGCTCTGTCCTTTTGGGCAAGCCAGCAGACAATTTTTAAAAATCCTGCGGCAGGGACGTGTGCAGCCATGTTTGCGCAATGGCCTCAAGCTGCCCGTCCTTCTTTGCCTGGGTGATGATGTCGTCCACTGCCTTTTGCAGTTCCGGCTCGTTTTTGTTCAGCCCGATGTAGCAGGGCGAGTTCTTGATAAGGAATTTGACTTCCAGGTGCTTGGCCGGGTTCTGCCCGTTGATGGAGGCAGCCACAACGTTGCCTGTGGCAACCATCTGCACCTGGCCGGAAAGGTAGGCGGCGATGGTCGAACTGTTGTCTTCAAACCGGCGGATTTCTGTGGATGCGGGCGCAATCTTGGTCAGCTCCATGTCTTCAACCGCGCCGCGGGTCACCGCAATGGTTTTGCCGGCCAGGTCTTCTGCCGCAGCGACCTTGAGGTCTGCGGGGCCAAAAACGCCGTTAAAAAAAGGCGCGTAGGCCACAGAAAAGTCGATGGCTTTTTCGCGTTCGGCGTTTTTGCCCAGTGAGGAGATGACCAGATCCACTTTGCCTGTGGTAAGGTAGGGGATGCGGTTTGTGCTGGTTACTGGCACAAGCTTCAACTTTACGCCAAGGCTTTTTGCAATAAGCCGGGCTGTATCAATGTCGTAACCCACAGGCTGCATGTCTGCGCCCACAGAACCAAATGGGGGGAAGTCCTGCGGAACCGCAATGGAGATAACACCTGATTTTTTTATTGTTTCAAGCGTGTTATCTGTTTGTTGGGCATAAAGGGATTGCGGCAGGGCTGCGGCCAGCAGCATGACGGCCAGGATGAAACCAAGGCGGCAGAAAAAAAATTGCATGACGTCCCCCGGAGAAAATGTTTGAGTAAACCCGGAATTATCAACGTTTTGGTAAAATTCTGGTAAGACCGGTAAAAAATGATTGCTCTGTTTCTACAAATTTGTCAACATGGGTAAACAAAAAATGTTACTTCTACAAATTGGTGGAAATTATGTGTGCTAAATTACAGGAAAATTTGGAAGAAAATACAAAAATGTGGAAATCCAGCTCGGAAGGAGCCGCGGAAAGCATTTTATCAATGATTTTAGATAATAACTGGCAGGAAGGGCATAAACTGCCCCCACAGCGCGCACTTGCGGAAACTCTGGGAGTCAGCCGCCCCACGGTGCGCGAGGCTCTGGTTATTCTGGAGACCATGGGCAAAGTGAGCATTCAGCCCGGCAAGGGCGTGTTTCTGGTGACGCGCGCGCAGGAGAGCATGGCTGCGGCTCCGATCACTCGGTTTGACCGCTCATTTATTACGGGTAAGGAAACGCAGATTTTTCAGTTCAGGCATGCCATAGAACCAGCCATTGCCGCCCTTGTGGCCCTGAATGCCACGCAGGCCCAGATTGACGATATGGCAGCAATGCTGGACGACATGAAGCAGGCCAGTGTTCGCAGTGACGTGCAGCATTTTGCCCAACTGGATTTCGCTTTTCATACCCAGATGATTGAGGCGGCTAACAATCCTTTTTTCATTGAGGCCATGCGCCCGTTTTTTGATCTGTTTTCAGAAAGCCAGCGGCTGCCATTCTCCAACCAGAAAGGGCTGGTGGACACCATGCGTGAGCATGCGGCACTGCTGGAACATTTGCGGTCGCGGAACTCGCACGGAGCACGTATGGCTATGGAAGAACACGTTGTCGCCACAGCCGCAAGAGCTGGGGTGCGTATTTCTTCTTGGTGAGGGAGGGGGCGAGCCTGGGCCGCGCTGGCGGAGTTTGGGAAAATAGCTGGTGAGCGGCGCTCCATGCGCCAGGGCAAAAAAAGGCGGCCCTGCGCATGCAAGGCCGCCTCGTGACTGCGTGCAGCCAGAGTTAGGAATTTTTGAGTTGGTTTATGATGCGGGACAGGTTCTGGGCCTGCGCCGCAAGTTCGGAAACAGCCTTGCTGGCTTCGCCCATTGCCTGTGATGTTTCAGACGCAATGGTGTTGACGTGTTCCACGGAGCGGGCGATTTCCTCGGAGGAGGCGGACTGCTCCTCGCTGGCGGTCGCGATACTGCGCACCTGATCTGCGGTCTGCTCCGCAAGGCTGAGAATTTCCGCAAGCGCGGCGCCGCATTTTTCGGCAAGATCCGCGGCAAGGTTTACCTTGCCAACCGCCTGATCCATGCGGCGCACACCTTCTTTGGAGCTTTCCTGTATGGCCTGAATGGCCTTGCCCACATCCTGGGTGGAGGACATGGTCTTTTCTGCCAGTTTGCGCACTTCGTCTGCCACAACGGCAAAGCCACGGCCCGCCTCGCCAGCGCGCGCTGCTTCAATGGCCGCGTTCAGCGCCAGCAGGTTTGTCTGGTCGGCGATGTCCGAGATGACAGTCATAATTTCGTTGATGGCCTGAGCGTGGACAGAAAGAGTGTCCATGTTGGTTTTGAGGCCTATTGTCTCGGCCTGAACCTCGTCCATGGCGCGTCGGCACTTTGTGGTTACATCATCGCCTTCCTTGGCCTTGCTCTGTGTGGATGCGGACAGGTTTGCCCCGGCTCCGGCGTTTTTGGCAACCTCAATAACTGTGGCGTTCATTTCTTCCACAGCCGTGGCGGTGTCCGCAATGCGGTGGGCCTGCTGCTCAGCGCCGTGCGAAGATTGCTCGATCTGGGCGGAAAGTTCTTCAGAGGCTGATGCGATGACGTTGACTACGCCTTCGAGTTGGGTTGCGGCGTCAAGCAGGCCTTCCTTGCGGGCTGTTTCTGCCCGCGCAGTGGCTTCTTCGGCCACAATCTGGGCCTTGCGGGCCTGCTCTGCCGCTTCCTGAGCCCTGTGGGATTCTTCCTTGGCGTGGTCAATGTGGCTCTTGAGGGCAGCTACCATGGCTACAATGGATTCGTACACGCCAGCCTTGGGGCTGCCATCGTCAATGTTGTAGTCGCCGTCCACGACCCGCAGGGCAATCGTGTTCAGTTCGCCGGGGTCTTTGCCCAGCTGCTTGTGGGTGCCGCGCAGGATCACAACCGCAGTGGCTGTTCCTGCCAGAATGGAGGCCACCAGCAGGCAGATAACCAAAAGTTTTGCCGAGGCGTACAAGTCATCACAGCCTTTGCTGGCGGCCAGGCTGCCTTCCGTATTTATGTGGACAAGTTCAGTCAGGCTGGTGCTGCACTTTTCAAAAACAGTGCGTGTTTCACCACGGGTGAGGCTTCGCGCTTCATCCATTTGTCCTTGATCAGCAAGACGAACAATTTGTTTGGAAGTATCCAGATAACTCTGCCATTCGCGCAGAAACGCCTCATAAACCTTTCTTTCTTCGGGCGAAGCAATGAGGGCCGCATACTTGGATTTATTCGTTTCAATACTCTTCAAATAAGCGTCCATGCGGGTCTGGTAGCGCGCCCTGTCCTGCGCTTCAGGACTGTTGGCAAGCTGTACCTGTGCGAGCCTAAAGCCAGTCATGTCTATATTGAGATTCAATGCATATCGTGTGGATGGAAGCCAGTTTTGATTGATGTCTGTTGAGCCGTCATTGATTTTTGACATCTGCACAAGGCTGAAAAGCCCAAGGGCAATTGTCAGAGCCATTAAAAAACCTGCCATCAAGGATAACTTGACACTCAACTTCATGATGCTTCTCCACTGTGATAAGGTCTGTTTAAACGGTTTGCTCAATCTTTTGTTAAAATTTTTATTGAATGGAATGCAGATATTGATTTTGTATCAAATTTTCTGCTACTATTTTAGTATTATCGACATTTAATGTATTTTTGATAGGTATATATTAATTAAGTGTAAAAATATAAAAACACATAAAAACAAAAAAATAACATTGAAATGAACTATAAAAAATAATTATAAAATATTATAATAATAAAAAGTACGTAAGTGCTATTTTTGTGCAAAGTAATAAAGTAAAAAATTTTTTTAATGACAACATCACGTACTAAATTAAATAACTCTATGAGAGTTGTTTACGTAGTTATTATGGCAGATGCTTGCGCTGATAAAAATTTAAGCCCTATTTTATTCGGTTATGAAAATGGAATTGAATTGCAATAAAAAAATAATACTGTTGTATTATTTGACAAAAAAGCACGAAATCCCGGGACTACTTGCCCTTGATATAGATGGTAATATACTCCCATGTCTAGTCAAGAAAATTCCGTTATAGTAATAGGATGGAAAAATATCCTTATTTAAATGAAGCGGTTGCGAATATTCTGAAGGGCAGACGTGAAGCTCTTGGCATGAGCAAGCGTAAGTTGTCTGAGCTTGCGATGATAGAAAGGGCTTACATTACCGGATTGGAAAATGGTAAGTGGAATGTGTCATTGAATGTTTTGTTTTTTTTAAGCGAGGCGCTTGAAATAAGACCTGATGTGTTTATTCAATTAGTTATGGATGAGGTTGAAAACATGAAAAAAAGAGATGTAGTATGATAGTATTTTTTCATTTTTTAGAGGTGTGCAACAAGAAAAAGCCGGAGCAATGCTCCGGCTTTTTCAGTAATATCCGCTGAACTGATTAGTAGCGGTAATGGCTGGGCTTATACGGCCCTTCAACCTTCACGCCGATGTACTCGGCCTGCTCGGGGGTAAGCGTGGTAAGCTTGACGCCAAGGCGGGCAAGGTGCAGGCGGGCCACTTCTTCGTCCAGTTCCTTGGGCAGGGTGTAGACCTTGTTTTCCAGCGGCTCGGAAGCGAGCTTGAGCTGGGCAAGGGTCTGGTTGGTGAAGCTGTTGGACATGACAAAGCTGGCGTGTCCGGTCGCGCAGCCAAGGTTAACCAGACGGCCCTCGGCCAGCACAATGATGCTGCGGCCGGACTTGAGTGTCCACTTGTCTACCTGCGGCTTGATATTCAGGCAGGTGATGCCGGGGGTGTTTTCCAGGTAGGACATTTCGATTTCGCTGTCGAAATGGCCGATGTTGCACACAATGGCCTCGTCCTTCATGGCTTCCATGTGGGCGCCGGTGATGACGTGATAGTTGCCGGTGCAGGTCACATAGATATCGCCCTGAGCCAGGGCGTTTTCAACCGTGGTGACTTCAAAGCCTTCCATAGCGGCCTGAAGGGCGCAGATGGGGTCGATTTCCGTCACCAGTACGCGTGCGCCAAAGCCGCGCATGGACTGGGCGCAGCCCTTGCCCACATCGCCGTAGCCCACGACCACAACAACCTTGCCAGCCACCATGATGTCGGTAGCGCGCTTGATGCCGTCAGCCAGGGATTCGCGGCAGCCGTACAGGTTGTCGAACTTGGACTTGGTGACCGAGTCGTTGACGTTGATGGCCGGGAACAGCAGGGTTCCGGCGGCTTCGAGCTGGTAGAGGCGGTGAACGCCGGTAGTGGTTTCTTCTGAAACGCCCTTAACCTTGGCGGCAACCTTGTGCCAGTGCTGGGGGGCCTCCTTGAGGCGCAGCTTGAGGCGGTCAAGAATGCACTGAAATTCCTTGTTGTCGGTCTTCTGGTCAAGGATGGAGGGGTCGTTTTCCGCTTCATATCCCTTGTGGATCAGCAGGGTAGCATCGCCGCCGTCGTCCACGATAAGGTCGGGGCCGCTGCCGTCAGGCCAGGTGAGGGCCATTTCCGTGCACCACCAGTAGTCTTCAAGGGTTTCGCCCTTCCAGGCAAAGACCTTTGCCATGCCTGTTTCCGCAATGGCGGCGGCGGCATGATCCTGGGTGGAAAAGATGTTGCACGAGGCCCAGCGGATGTCTGCGCCAAGGGCGTGCAGGGTCTTGATGAGCATGGCCGTCTGAATGGTCATGTGCAGGGAGCCGGTGACCTTGAGACCCTTGAGGGGCTGGGTGGGGCCGTACTTCTTGATGCATTCCATGAGGCCGGGCGTTTCGCGCTCGGAAAGCTGCATTTCCTTTTTGCCAAAGTCAGCCAGGGAAATGTCGGCCACTTTGTAGTCAAGGGTCAGGTCAAGAGGCTTAATCATTGTTTTCTCCTATCCGCAATTTTGTTGTTGTCGGTAAAATTTGGGGAAATATGAGCCGTTGGGCATGGCAGTCAGCGGGCTTCGGCGCTGAGCAGAAGCATGGTCATGTTTCTGTTCACCTGCATGTGCTTGCAGTGCAAAACCGCAAAGCCAGCCGCAGCCAGATCAAGGCCAAGCTGCTGTTCGTCAAAGCCAAGCCAGCGGTCGCCGTAGCGGGAGCGCATGGTTTCATCGGCATGGCGTTGAAAATCGGCCACAAAGAATCTGCCTCCCACCGCCATGATGCGCCGGATCTCGCGCAGGCCTTCAGCCGGGTCTGAAAGATGGTGCAGCACAAGGTTGATGCAGGCAAAGTCCGCTTCGCGGTCGCGCAGCGGCAGGTGACTCAGTTCGCCAATGCGCAGTGAAACGCGGCCCTCGGCCAGATCCTCGGGCGTAAAGCGGCGTCGGCAGATTTCAAGCATGCGCGCGGAGCCGTCCACCCCAATGACCCCTTGCGCCTTGGGCAGCATGCGGGCGAGCACTGCGCCCGTGCCGCAGCCTAGGTCTACAGCTGTGCCGCAGCCGTCAGGCATGGCATCGCAAACGGCCTCGGCCAGGTCAAAACTGCCAAGAACCTCGCGGTTCAACTCGTCCCAGTCTTCCGCAATGGCGTTAAAGAACTGGCGGGTTTTAAGCGCGCGTTCTTCAAGTATCTGGGCGGCCATATTGAGGTCTGCCCGCATGGCGGCGTCCGGGTGGACAAAGGGCGTGATGGCGCGCAAGAAATCAAGCTCTTCGCCAGTGCGCGGCGTGGCATAAAAAACCCACAGGCCATCGCGGCGCGAGGTGAGCAGCCCGGCCTCGGTAAGAATCTTGAGGTGCCGCGAAACACGCGATTGCCCCATATCAAGGATACTCACCAGCTCGTTGACCGAGAGTTCGTAATGCAGCAGAATATGAACCAGCCGCAGGCGAGTTTCGTCCGACAGAGCTTTGAAAAATAAAAGTGCCATTATCTGTCCAGTTTCAGTAAATCAAATTTGATTGATGTAAGTATCAATATATCAGCATATAGTCAATATGTTCACAACAGGCATAGCCAGAAGCCCGCACCCAGCAACGCCCGGATCCCAGCCAGAATCAGGGGCGCTGCCTGTTTTTAAGGAACGATAATGGCCGCATTCCGCAAACGACAGAAAGACTCTCAGCCCGTGCACGCCATGGAAGTCATGGCCTCCGTGATGGCTGGGCTTGGCGCTGCCCCCGGCCAGGGGGAAACGCGGGCGCGTTTGCAACAGCTCTGGCTCAACTGGAGCATGGTCATGGGGCCTGATCTTGCCCCATTGGCGCGGCCCATGGGGCATCATCGGGATATTCTGCTTATTGGGGCAGAGGATGCCATGCTGGCGCAGGAGCTGCACCTTATGGCGGGCGAAATGCTGGAGAGGGTCAATGCCTTTATGGAGCAACCCTTTTTCAGCGCCATAAAGGTCAGTCTGCTCATGGGTAAGGCAGGGCTGGACAAAGCCGCAACGCGGAAAAATGCAAAAAAGGATAAACCCGCGCCCTGGGTACGTACACCAGAGCCTCTGCTCGCTGATGGCGTGTATCTGGAGGCAATGGATCCTACCTCGCCTGTGGCGCGTGCCTATGCGCGCTTTACTCGGCAGCGGCGCACACGCTGAACAGCCGACGGTCAGACCCGGCAGAGCCGCAACCGCAATGCGTGTTGGGAAAAACGGGCGCTCCGGACAGAAAAAAACAACTGTGAGTACCCTTGTCTTCCCCCTCCGGTTTTATTCATGGCAGGTACGGTTTTCCATTTTCTTTAGGGTAAACCGCAAAAGAAAACATATCTTTTTTAATTATATATATTGGTATGTTATAAATTTTAATTGCACTTTGTGCATGCGATTTTGTTGTTCGCTTGCTGCGCTTTATTGACAACGCTTCTGGTGCGGTGCTAGTTTTCCCCAACGTTAACTGGAGATTTTTGTGGCCATTGTTTGATGGTCTGAGCCTGCGGAGGGAATGAATGGACGTGCAGAAAACCATGGAAGACATTTGCCTGAAACAGGACAACGGCTGCGACTTTGCTTTTTGCGGTCGTCTTTTTTCGGAATGTTCCTGGTATGACGAATCGCTTGGCACACTTACCCGCCAAAAGCTGTATGTGACCGAAAGCAATGAACAGATCTACTACATTGTTCGTTCCAGCGGTCAGGAGCGTAGCCGTCACGCCTACAAGCTGTTCATGCGCGGCGATGTGTGCGTGATCCATAACGGCGTGACCGAAATGGCCCTCCAGTTTGACATGCTCATGCTGGCAGTGCGTGGCCTGTGCGGTCTTGATTCTGGCGCGACCCCTTCGCTTTCCATGGTTGAAGAGATGCTCAAGGCAGCCAATGCCTGATTTTTCCATATAGCCGCAGTCACCGCGTACGCGTTGGCGGCAGCAACCTCCACATGAAACGGCCCTCTTTGCGAGGGCTTTTTCATTTTCTGCTTTCCAGATGTCTTCCACACCCTAAAAGTATGTTGCGGGAGGCTTGGCAGCGTCTTGCCCGGTCTCAGGCGGGACAGAAGCCTGGCTCTGCATTGGTGCCCGACCCCCAATTTTGGACGGGGTCGGGCACCTTGTGTCATCAATACAGGCCCAGCAACTTGGGCATAAATGTGGAAAGTTCGGGGAATGCGGTTATGACAGCCAGAGCAAGCAGGGCAGCGCCAATGAGCGGCAGTGCCGCCTTGCTGATCTGCTCCATGGTCAGGCCGCTGATCTTGGCCCCAACGTACAGATTCACCGCAACAGGCGGCGTAACCTGGCCCACGGCAAGGTTGGTGGTCATCATGATGCCGAACCACACAGGATCCCACTGAAAATGCGTCATAATGGGCAGCATGAAGGGCAGAAAAACATAGTAGATGGAAATGGCGTCCAGCAGCATGCCCGCAAGCAGCAGGATGATGTTTATCATGAACAGGACAATCCAGGGGTTGTCGGAAATTCCAAGCAACACGCCGGAGCACTTTTCTACCAGCCCCACGGTTGAGCCCACCCAGGAGTACAGGCCTGCGCAGGTAACCACAATCATGACAACGGCCGTGGCCTTGACGGTTTCCGTGAGAATTTCAACCATCACCGAAAGGCTGTTGATGGTGCGGTAAATAAAGACGCCCACAAAAAGGCCGTAGAAGATGGCAACCGCAGCGGCTTCGGTGGGGGTAAACACGCCGCCGTAAATCCCTCCCAGAATAACCACCGGGGTCATGATGCCCCAAAAGGCCTCGCGCAGCGCCTTGCGGACAGGCTGTTGCCGCTCCTTGCCCTTGTACCCGTGCTTGCGGGATATGAGCAGCACCGCGCCCATAATGAATATGGCGACCACAACACCGGGGATAAAACCAGCCGCAAAGAGCGCAGGCACAGAAACATCCGCAACACCGCCATAAACGATAAAGGCAATGCTTGGCGGGATGACGATGGCGAGCCCGGAGGTAACGGAAACCGTTGCGGTGGCAAAGGCTTTATCATAGCCAGCCTTGGCCATGCCGGGAATAAGAATAAGGCCCAGCGCAGCAACTGTTGCAGGGCCGGAGCCGCTCACCGCGCCCCAGAAGGTGGCAACCGCAACCGTGGCGACTGCCAGCCCGCCTGTCATGGAGCCGACCATGGCTTCCATGAGCGCCACGATGCGGGCGGCAATGCCTGCGCGCTCCATTATGTAGCCTGCCAGAATAAAGAAGGGGATGGCCAGCAGGGGGAACTTGGCTATTCCTGCAAAGAAATTGTAGGAAAGCATGTTGAGTCCCATATCCCACTTCCACACCACAGCGAGGGCGGAAAAGCCCAGCGCCAGAGCAATGGGCACCCGCAGCAAAAGGGGGATGATAAAAAGCGCCAGCAGCCAGAATGCGGGATCGTGTAACAGGGAGTCCATAGTCCCGCCTCCTAAAAGTTGTTGGCGCGCTGGTCTTCAACGGCCCTTTGCGCAATGCGGAAAATGATCAGCAGGGAAAACGCGGGCGTGGCGATGGTGTACCACCACACCGGAATCCCCAAAGCTTCGGAAGTAGCCTCAAGGTCGATTTCGTCCAGCACTTCAGTGAGTCCTGTCCAGAACAGAGCGCCAAAAAAGCATACCGCCAGCAGCACGGAGCCCCAATAGCATGTACGGCGAAAACGCCGGGGCAGGGCATCGTACAGGGCGGTCATGCCCAGGTGTCCGCCTTCGCGGAATGCCCTGGCTGTACCCAGCATGGTTATCCAGACAAAAAAATTGATGGTCAGTTCTTCTGTCCAGGCAAAAGAAAAAGAGGTGCAATAGCGCACTACCACGTTGATAAAAGCAATGGCCGCCATAGCAGCCAGCATGAACGATCCCAGGTAGTCCTCAAACCGTCTGTCCAGCAAACTCCACATGTTCTTGCCCATCCCTGAAAAAGCCCCCTCCTGAGCCATTGCTGCAAAAGGGGGCTGTTGTAATGCTATTTCGCAGCATCCATGTCCTGCTCTGCCGCTTTGACAAGATCGGGGCCGATTTTGGCTGCCCAGTCATCGCGCACGGCCTGTGTGGCCTTGAAGAACTGCGCAGTCTGCTCCGGCGTAAGGTGCGTTACCGTCATGCCATGCTGCTCAAGGCAGGCATAAGGATCGGTAATTTCCGGGAGCTTGCCGATTTTTTCAAGGTAGGCCTTGGACTGTCCGTCATCCATGCCCAGGCGGGAGAGCGCCTTGCCGTAAAGCTCCATCTCCTTGGCGCAGGCCAGCAGAATCTGCTGGTCTTCAGGGGAAAAGCTCTTCCACACGCCGGGGTTTGCGCCCAGCATCAGGGGGTCAATGACGTAGTGCCAATCGCAGAGAAATTTGTGATAGTCCCATATTTTCAGGGGGATGTTGATGCCGTTGGTGGGATTTTCCTGCCCGTCCACAACACCCTGCTGAAAACCCGTGGTGGCTTCGGCCCAGTTCATGTTGACCGGGTTTGCGCCCAGGGCACGAAACGTATCAATAAAGATCGGGCTGCCCACCACACGAATTTTCAGGCCCTGCATATCTTCAGGTTTGGTGATGGGGCCTTTGCTGGTGGTCATTTCGCGGTAGCCGTTTTCGCCCCAGCCGAGGATTTTGACGCCCTTGCTTTCAACGGCGGCGACCAGCATTGCACCAGACTTGCCGGAGGTAACGGCGTCTATGGCTTTGTAGCGGTCGGGCTGCACAGCCATGAGAAAGGGCAGGGCTGTGAGGTTCAGCTCCTTGATTTGCGGCGACCAGTTGATGGGCGACGCCAGGGCAAAGTCAATTGCGCCGTTGCGCAGCATGAGAAATTCGGAAGTCTGCTTGCCTGCCAGCAACTGGCTGGAGGGATAGACCTTGATATTGATGCGCCCGTTGGTGCGCTCATGCACCAGTTCCGCAAAGCGGGTCGCCGTGAGGCCCCACCCGGATGTTGCGCCGGGCACCACGCTGAGTTTGTACTCGGCCTTGTAAGCCGCCGCAGCCGCCGGTTGCGGCAATGCGGTAAACACCCCGCCCGCCAGCAGGCAGACGAACACAACGCCCCATGTCCAACGCAAAAAGCCCTTCATAAAAACGGACTCCTCATCAAAAAGGTGAGCGAAAAGGCCTTGCTCGCAAAGAATTGCGGGCAAAGATCAAGAATGCCGCGCCGGTTGGAGCGCGGCGGCTTTGTCCTGAAAACGAGATCCTTAAGGCAGCCTTGTGGGCCGATGGACGCCGGCAGGTGTTGCAGCGGGGCTTGTGGCCGGGCGTTGCCGCTGCAATGTACCCTCGGTAAAAAAGATCACGTGCAAGGTTTTGGTAATGATGCCAGACTTATGCCTGGGGGTCGAGATTTTTTTAAGCGTCAGCAGCATGCTCAATGGGTATGCTCAGAGTGTGGGGCAAGCGTGTTGAAAGCGGGCAGCAAGTTATTTATCATCCACAAAGAATAAAAATTCGCATGCCTGTTGCCGCGAGCGTCTGGCATGCGCAATATTAAAAGCCAGCGAGGCACACATGAGCAATACTATTACGCCCGGCATGAACGGCTCGGCAGAAACCACTGTTACCGAGGCCATGCTGGCAAGCACGGTGGGCAGCGGCAAGGTCAGTGTTTTTTCCACAGCCATGATGGTTGCCTGGATGGAAGGGACCGCCGTGGATGTGGTGCAACCACGCCTGGAAGAAGACCAGACAACCGTAGGAACCGGCATCAGCGTCAGCCATGTGGCAGCCACGCCGCTGGGCATGAAGGTGCGCTTTACCGCAGAAGTAACCGCAGTTTCCCCCAATGGCAAAGGCCTGAGTTTCAAGGTGGCGGCCTATGACGAGACCGGTCTGATCGGCGAGGGCACCCACGAGCGCGTAGTTGTGAACAAAGATAAATTTGAGGGCAGGACAAGGGACAAGGCAAAAGCCTGATGAAGGCCCCTCAGTGCGTGATTTCAGCGCCACAAGCATATGGGCTTTTGCGTAAAAACACAGTAAACTACTCAAGTCTATGCAACCCTTAAGGAGTAGTTATGGGCAACCTTACCTTTGTCGGCATATCGGGCAGTCTGCGCAAGGCTTCGCGCAATACCGGGCTTTTGCGGTGCTGCGCAGCGCATCTTCCTCAGGGCGTAAATCTTGAAATTGCAGATATTTCCGCTCTGCCATTCTACAATGCGGATATTGAAAAACCCGCTGTGGTGCAGCGCCTCATTGATCAGGTGAGCGCAGCGGATGGGCTGGTTCTGGCCTGCCCCGAATACAACTATTCACTTGCTCCCGCGCTGAAAAACGCGCTGGACTGGCTCTCGCGCGAACCAGACCTCGCGCCCCTGACAGGCAAAACCGCCTGCATCGTGGGTGCTGGCGGCGGCATGGGCACATCGCGGGCGCAGTACCACCTGCGTCAGGTGTGCGTGTATCTGAACCTGCACGTGCTGAACAAGCCTGAGCTTTTTTCCAACGCTTTCACACCTGCCTTTGCCGATAACGGCGATGTGCAGGACGAAGGCCTTGTGAACCAGGCAACGGCCCTCATGCAGGCTATGGCCGACTGGACTTTGCGTCTGAAGTAGCCCCTCTTTCTGCCAGCCCCGTGGAAAGGCCGCTGCCTCGGCAGTGGTTTTTCTGCGGGGCTGCTCGTTGGTGAGGAGTGGAAATGGCTGCCTGTCAGGGAAAAGACGTACAGCGCTTAAGGTACCAGAATCATCGGTTTGAGCGCATGCCGGGCATGAGTCTGCTGCTGGACGCGTTTGCCCTGGTGGATTGCGGTGTCGCGGAGTCCATCGCACTCCAGGGGGAGCCGCCAGCCTGCGGGCCGGATTGCTGCCAATGCTGTATCCAGCCCATACCCGCGACCCCACTGGAAATTCTGGCCTTGCGCCTTTTTGCAGAACTGGAGCTTCCCCCCGCCCGGCGGGAGGCTCTCAAAGCAACCTTTGCGCTGTTCCACGGTAAGCGGGCAACTCTTGGGGACGCCTGCCCTTTCCTGCTGGAGAAATGCTGCGGCGCTTATCCTGTGCGTCCGATGGCGTGTAGGCGCTATGTTGTTTTCGGCCAGCCATGCAGTGCGGGCGAGGACGCCACCCAGACCCGGCCTGCTGATGTGCTGCACCCGCGTCAGGCTGCCATGCAGGCTGCCTTGCGGCTCACATTGCCCTGGTACAGGGAGCGCTACTCCCTGCCGGAACACATTACTGCGGAAGAAACACAGGCTTTCTTTCGCGGTGTCACCACGGTCTTGCAAGCCGTGCCCTGGGCAAAATACGCCTAGCCCCGCCGATTCAAGCTGAGCGCCAAACCACGCCAGCTCAAACTCGCCGACCTTCTCAGGCTGGTCAGAGTTTTGACAAATCAAGCCGGAGCATGGGGCCGTTGTTCAGGCTCACAAAAAGGCCACGAGGCGCACTGACCGCCTGACTCACTGGCACTGCCAGATATTCACCGACTTTCCAGCCTTCAGCATGGAAATGGATTTGTTCACCAGCCACTGCGACCAGTATTTGCTGGTAGACGGAGCTTCCGCCAGTGCTGCCTGCAAGCATCTGCCGCTCCAGAATATGGGATGCCGCAAACTGTTGCAGAAATACGGGTATAAGCCTGCGCCAGTCAGTTTTGTTGAGCCGCAAAACCGCAATGCGTTCAATCTTTGAAATATCCTGCCCGTGAAGTACCAGCCACAAGTCGCTGAACGTGGTGGTAGCCGCTGTGGGTTGCACGTTTGACGGCGCGCCATTGGCGCGCACCAGCCACGCAGCGTCAATTCCCGCATCTTGCAAGGCCTGCGGCAAGCCCAGCGCTAGGGGTTTTTGCGCGGCCATGTCCGCAGGTGCTTCCAGCACCGCCACAGCTGCGGAGGCCACGGGCGGTGCGCTGTATACGCCGCCAAGGCCCAGCATCCAGGCCGCCCAGAGGTTGGGCCATGTCTCAGCCTGCGCGGGCAAGGCCTCGTCCATTTGGACAGGAAAAACCGTCGCCGGAATACTGCGCTGCACCACAGCCATGGGCAGGCTGGGGTCAACAGCTCTTTTGCGCGCGCCGGGCCGGTAGATTTCGCCAAGCAGGCCGAATCGCGGCGGTGCATCCTTTGGCTGGGCGGCGTCGCCCATGGCCTGCAGCGTGTCGTAGCGTTCCTGCAATTGCAGTCCAATGTGGAGCATGCTGCCATTGGCGGCATTGGTCATGGTGTTGCGCCAGTTGGAACTGCTGACAAGCAGAGCCAGCAGCGGAATAAGCAGCGCAACCATGAGTGCCCACTGAGGTAGCCGCGCCAAGGAGCGTTCCACCGCAGGCAAGGCGTTCAGCAAGCCCCAGAGGGCAAAGCCGCAGGCATAGGCTGAAATAATGGTCAGGCCTGCTGGCAGTTTGCCAGTGGAGCTGATGGTCACATCGCTGAGGGCATGCAGCACGGTGAGCAGGGCTGAAAGTCCCAGATACGCTGCCACGGCCAGAATCGCCATCAGCAGGCCGGAACGCGCAGTCCCCTTGCTCACGATGGGGCATTGCCCGCGCATGCCGCGCAGCAGAAGCACCAGCAGCAGAACAGCCCACGGCCACAGGCCGTCAAAAAACCAAAAGGCCACCTGCCGCCATTCGTCAAACGCTGCGGCAAGCTGGCGCAGCTGTACGTCAGCGCCGATATGGCGGGCAGCCCTGCGCACCTGATTGCCCGGAGCAAGAAAGGAAAACAGCAAAGCTCCAAAAATCCATAGCCACAAAATACCCATATGGCGCAGGCGGGTGCGGGCGCTTTGCGTGACATCGGGTTCCGTCTCCCGTCTTGCAAAGCGATCCGCAAGGGCCAGCAGAACGGCAACCGTGCATGCCGCCAAAGCAGCCAGCGCCGAATGCTCAAACACACCCACGGTCAGCACGCCTACAATGATGGTCTGACGCCGCGCCTTGCGGGCCTCGGCTGCCGGGGCGGCCCACAGGCGGCAGACCATCCACAGAAAGACAAGGGTCATGGCCTGCAAAAGGCCCAT
The DNA here is from genome assembly GCF_019422935.1 of Desulfovibrio sp. Classification (NCBI taxonomy): domain Bacteria; kingdom Pseudomonadati; phylum Thermodesulfobacteriota; class Desulfovibrionia; order Desulfovibrionales; family Desulfovibrionaceae; genus Desulfovibrio; species Desulfovibrio sp. The sequence continues at coordinate 207,613 of NZ_JAHZCJ010000004.1, forward strand.
GGTGAGCGCATCTGTCAGCAGGTAGAAGTTGGGCAGGCTCTGATGACCGGCGAGCACCACAAGCACGCCCAGCAATCCACAAAAAGCAGCAGGGCCGCGCCGTATGTTTACCACCCGCGCAAGGCCGAACAGCCCAAGCCCGAACAGCGCCGCAACGCCCGTGCAGACAAGTCCGTAAAGGGGGCGGATTTCTCCTGCCTTGCCCAGAAAAACCGCGAGAAAGTGGTAGGTATAGCGCCCGCTCCAGGTCAGCCATTCGCGGGCAACTTCATACAGCCCGCCGGGCAGGTCAAAGGGGAACATGGCTCTGGTGACTTCATCAAAGTCGTCCCCGCGCGGAAACAGAAAGCCAAAGGCATAGGCAAAGGGCAGCAGCAGCGCTACAACCACCACCCACCAGCCCCAACCGGGGGCAGGCAAGGTGAAATGATTCGCCTGAAGCTCATGGGCCGGGGATTTACCGCTGTGCGCGGGGCAGAAATCGGCAGGGTGCGCCATATGCTGACAGACCTTGTGTTTACGCGGGAGGCCCCGTAACCGGAACCCCCCGCGCTGTATTTTGGGAATGTATGCTGGCCTTGCCTGAAACAGGAGGCCGACCCTGCATGGGCGGCCTCCCTGATGATAAGGCTATTATTTTACGTCAATAACGCGCACTTCGCCGCGCACTTCGTTGACCTTTTTGCGGAAGGTCTGGCGGCGGTCCTCACCATCCACCTGACCGGCCAGCCATTCAACCACGTGCATGACAGGGCGTTTGTCACGCATATTGATGAGGCAGCGGCCAATACCGATCTTGCACGAGGGGCAGCCCACAATCACGGGGCCGTCATTGCCCTGTTCAAAGGCTTCGCCAAGGCGCGTCTGCTTGCGCGAACGCAGCAGGTTGTAGATGTCGGGCGAGGTCATGGCGCCCATTCCCGATTCGCCGCAGCAGCCGGGGTTGAGCGTAATCTTGGCGCCGCTGAAGTCGCCAAGCGCCTTGATGATCTGCTTTTGCCCCTTGATCTTGTGCACATCGGCCCATTCGCAGTGGCACGCGCCGTGGTACAGCACCTTGGAGCCTTCCGGCAGGGGAGCCTTGAGCTTGTCCTTGTCCAGCAGGGGCAGGGTAAGCTGGCCCACATCGCGCAGGGTCAGTTGGGGGAACTGCGTCTCCATGTGCAGGCGTTCAAGTCCGTCACGGCACGAGCCGCAGGCTGTGACCATATGCCTGCAGTCAAAGCCAAGCTTGGCGAGATTGCGCAGCATGGCGGCCAGATACTGCCGATTTTGGGCCATGTTGTCTTCAAAGGCCGTATCCATGCCTGCAGCCAGCAAGGGGAAGCCGCAGCACATGTGCCGGGGCGGCACGGCTACGGCAAAGCCTGCCTTGAGCAGCAGCATGATGGATGAAACGCCGATGCGGTCATAGAACAGCGCGCCGCCGCAACCGGGAAAGTACAGGACGCAGGGCATGCCCGGCGTTGGCTCGGCAGGCGCAAAAATGGAACCCCTGTGCAGCTTGAGGGTTTCATACAGGTTCGTGTAGCCCATCTTGGGGCCTCGGCCAGAAAAGAGCGGACTCTTCAGGCGGCGTTTCCACATATCTGGCACGAAACCGAGAAACTTGTTCTGCATCTTTTGTCCAAGGGAGGCCATTTTGGCCGCCTTGGGCACTCGGTGCTGGATATCGCGCGAGAGCCACTCAAGGGCATGCCCCTTGATGGGGTGCCCGCCAGCGCCTTCGTGTTCCAGCAGGGCGCGCAGGGTGAGGGCCACCTCGCCCGAGGGAATCTTGACCGGGCAGTTGGCCATGCAGCGGCCACAGGCGGTGCAGTGCTCCACAATATCGCGCAGGGCCTTGTGCAGGCTTTCCTCGATGCGGCCCTTGTTGACCTGGCTGTAGTACACAGCCTCCAGCAGCATGCCCAGCACCATGTTCTTGTTGCGGGGATGGTACTGCATGGAGCGCTCGGGATAGCACATGGAGCAGACCTGCTTGCACTTGCCGCAGCGTGTGCAGACCTGAATGGAGGTGAGCAGGCTGATGAGCTTTTCCTTGTCGGGCAGGCCGCTTTCGCGAATATCGCGGATCAGTCGGTTGAACGAGAAGGTAAAGGGGCGCACCGGCAGTTCACGGAACACCAGCTTGGCCGGATTCATCACATCGCGGGGGTCCACGCGCTCTTTGAAAGCGCGCAGGGCGTCCATCTTGTCCTTGCCGAAAAAGGCGATCTTGGTGATGCCGATGCCGTGTTCGCCCGAAACCTCGCCGCCCATCTCCTGGCACTCGGCCATGATGCGGGCTGCGGTTTCTTCCGCTTCTTCAAGCATGTGGGCATCGTTGGAGTTCACGGGAATGTTCACATGGCAGTTGCCATCGCCCGCGTGCATGTGGCTGGCAACCACAATGCGGCTGGCATCCATGTACTCCCTGATCTTGTCGATCTTTTTGGCAAGATGGGGGTATTTTTCCTTGAGCTTGGCAAGAAAGTCCTCGGCGCGGGCGGCCAGTTCCATATCCGAAATGTCGGTGGCGGCAACATCGCCCGAGGCGGCCTTGGAGGCCTGCGAAAACTCGCGGTTAAAGTCCTTGTCTTCCATGGGGAAGCCCGGCAGACGACCCACTTCCTGCAAGGCGTAACGGTAGGAGGCCGCCGTGCATTCCAGGTTGATCTGCTCGAGGAACAGCGCGAAGTCGGGGATGCGGTCCATGGGGATGACCACGTCCTCGTTCATCTTGAAGCCGGAGGTGCGTTTGGCGATGGCCGAGAGCCTGTGGCGGTCTTCCCAGAAGCGTTCGCCTTCTTTTTCATCAGCGGCAACGATGATGTCCACGTTGTCCTGCTGTTCCACAACGCTCACGATGTCGCCGACGCACTTGTCGAGCAGGTAGGGATCGTCGCCATCCACCTGAAGGATGATGACCGAAATGGGCGAGCCCTCGTATTTCTCGGACTTGCGCTTGTATTCGATGGCCTGCACGTACTTGGCGTTGAATTCTTCCATGGCCGACAGGTGGGCGTAGTCGCCTTCCTGCCGGATGCGGTTGCGCAGGGCCACCAGTTCGCGCACCACCACGGCGGCGGGGTGCATGGAGCGGCCAAAGAATTCAAGCACCATGACGCGGCTGTGCTTGGGCTTGGGGTGAACAATAAAGCAGGCTTCGGTAATGATGCCGTCCACGCCTTCTTTCTGCATGCCCGGCAGGCCGCCCAGAACCTTGTTGGTTACGTCCTTGCCAAGGCCCGGCAGGCGGATTTCGTCGCCGCGCAGGTGTACCACGTTGCGCACGCCGCCGCTCACGTCCTTGACCACAAAGACGGCGGTTTCATCCGGAAGAATCTTGTGGCGGGGGTGGTTTTCACGCTCAACGGTGATGATTTCACCCGTGGGCGTGACCATGCGCCACCACAGCAGGTTGTCCAGCGTGGTGCCGTATTCAAAGGCGCTGGGGCCGCCCGCGTTTTCAGAAACGTTGCCGCCGATGGTCGAGGCCTGCTTGGAAGCCGGGTCAACGGAAAACAGCGCGCCCTCGGCATCCACCGCGTTGATGACGGCCTGGGTGATGGCCCCTGCCTGACAGGTGACGGTCATGGCTTCAAGGTCAACAGGCCCGATGCGCGTCAGCCGGGTAAGGCTGACAATAACCGTGCGCTTGCGCGCGGGCACCGCGCCGCCGGTCATGCCGGAGCCGCCGCCGCGCGGAATGAGCGCAAACTTCATATCGTTGGCGAGCTTCACAAGCTCGGCCACCTGCTCGGTATTGTCCGGCTCAACCACCAGCAGGGGCAGTTCCATGCGCAAGTCGGTGGCGTCTGTCGCCGATTCCACCATGGCGGCGGGATTGGTCAGAATGCATTCATCGGGCAAAACGCCGTGCAGGGCGTCCACCAGCTTGGCGCGGAAGGCGGTTTCGGCCTCGTGGGCCGACCAGAACATGGTGAGGCCTTCACTGATGGCCGTGGCGTAATAGTGCGCCAGGGAGACCGATTCCTTGTCATAGCTTTCGCGCACGCTGGTGCGCACGGTTTCCGCATTGATAAAGGGGTTGTAGGCCACCAGAAAAAGTTCTTCGGCTATGGCGATGGCCAGGTTGCGCACAGATTCGGGCCATTCTGCAAAGTCATCAATGTTGATGCGCAGAATCCTGTTCACTACATAGTCGGGAGAAATGGAGATATGCGGACCCTTGTGGGGCATGACGTTCTACCTCGTAAAGCTCGATGAAGCTCTTGCGGCGTTGCCGCCGGTCAAATCCGTGAAGACAGGCGGGGCATGCTCAATCCACCCCCTGTTTTCCCGCGCATTGGCGAGCCGCCCAATAGCCGACCATGCCGAACCGATGCCCGTAATGATGCGGGTCGGGCGGCATGGAAGTTTGGAAAAAACTCGCGCTCTCGGCAGGCCGCAGGCCGCCGACACTGTTCAAACCCATCGGGCAAGCCGAAGGTCTGCAACGCGGGGGAAGCCTTTTCTCTACGTTCTATATTGATGGATGGCAAGTGCGCAGGGCATTGGCCCAAGCCCGCCATTCACCATCCTGTCTGCCATAACAGGATTAGTAGTCTTTGACATTTGGCAAGCTGTAGATATTCTTCTGCCAGACGGGGTGCCCTGGGCCTCCGGGTATTCATTTATGGAGCTATTCACATGCTTATCTTAAGTTTCCAGCCAATTACGGATGTTTTTGACTGGCTTCACTCAGCCTGGGAGCGTGCCGCTACCCAGCGCCGTGTGGCCCTGTGCATCCTCTGGGTATATCTGATCTCCCTGCTTGGGGTGGAACTCAAGCGCATGGGCATTCTGCCCCCGTGGCTTGCCGCGATTACGCCGCACAGCCATTTTTACGCCATCCATCTGGCCTTTACCCTGATTCTGGGGCTTGAGGTCATGAGCCTGATTCTGGCGATCCCCAGTTCCCTTTCGCAATCCATGGGCAAACAGTTTGAGATACTTACCCTCATTTTGCTGCGTAACGCCTTTAAAGAGCTGGCCCATTTGCCGGAGCCAGTCAGCGTGGTTGACGACCTGCTGCCGGTAATCAGCATTGCGGTTTCCGGGGCAGGGGCTCTGGCCGTATATATGTGCCTTGGGCTTTACAAGCGCATTGCACGGCAGCATCTGCATTTTATCGCCACGGCTGATCTGCGCATGCGCTACGTCATGAGCAAAAAAATGCTGGCCTTGGCCCTGTTTATCATTTTTTTGTTCATAGGCTCTCGCGATTTCATGCATTTTGTGAAAACCGGCGAAGACCTCAAGTTCTTTGAAACCCTCTACACAGTGCTGATTTTTGCAGATATCGCCATGGTGCTCATCGCACAGCGGTATATGCCCGCCTTCCACGCGGTGTTTCGAAATTCGGGCTTTGTCATAGGCACCTTGCTCATGCGGTTGGCCCTTTCCGCAAGCCCCTTGTGGAGCCCTGCCATCGGTCTTTTCGCCGCGCTCTTTGTGCTGGCCGTGACCTGGGGCACCAACTACTTCACGCCGCTGCGGCATCAAGGCTACTGTGTGCGCGAGGTGGAATCCACTGATTAACTAGTTGCCAGAAGCTTTTTTGTTCCAAAGGCGATTATCTCGCTCAGTAGTGGGAACGGAGTGATTATAAAGAAAGTGTTTGTGACAGGTATCAACAAAAAGTCCCGCGCTGTAGACCAGCACGGGACTTTTTTAATTATTTATGGACAAGGCTAGTAGGCGTGTTCGTCCTTGAGGTCATCGTGCGTCACAGGGGCGGAGAAGGTCTTGTACAGCCAGAACTGGTACGCAAGCACGATAGGCACCATGACCAGGGCCACACCCAGCATGATCTTGAGCGTCAGCTGGCTGGAAGCGCCGTTAAAGGCCGTGACCGTAGCGGCAGGATCAATGGAAGATATGATCATGCCGGGGAACATGCCCGCCACGCCAAAGAAGGTAACGCCAAGAATGAACACGGCGCTGCACGCCCAGGCCAGCCACAGCTTGCCCGCACCCAGCATGACGCGCGCGCCCACAAGGCCCGCCAGCGCCAGCAAGGGCAGAACAAACAGAACAGGCATGGCCAGAAAGTTTGCATACAGCTTGGTGTACATGGCGGTGAGAACCAGAAAGACCACCAGCAGCAACAGCATGACAGGCCACAGGAAGGTGGCCGATGCCACAGCGCGGGTTTGCAGGCTGCCTGTGCTCTTGATAGCCAGCCACAGGGAGCCGTGCAGCAGGAACATGCACAAAAAGAACACGCCGCCCGCAAGGCCGTAAATGCTCAACAGACCAAGTAGGTTGCCGTGGTACACGCCCTTGGCGTCAATGGGAATGCCCATGAACAGGTTGGCGAAAGCCACGCCCAGAAGCACGCAGGGGATCAGGTTGGCAAGAAAATGCACACCGTCCCACAGGGCGCGCCAGCTGTCGTGTTCCACCTTGTTGCGGAACTCGAAGGAAACAGCCCGGAAAATAAGGGCGAACAGCAGCAGGAGCAGCGGGGCGTACAGCGCGCTGAACATGACCGCATAGGCCTTGGGAAAAGCCGCAAAGGTCACGCCGCCAGCGGAAATAAGCCACACTTCGTTGCCGTCCCAGAAGGGCCCGGCAGCATTGTACATGATGCGGCGCTCAGACTCGTTTTTGCCCAAAAAGGGCAGCAACGCGCCAAGGCCCAGATCAAAACCGTCCAGAATAAAGTACACGGCCCACAACAATGCCCACAGCACAAACCAGATGGTTTCCAACATGGCTATACCTCCTGGGCGTCAGGGCCCTTGATGGCGTATTTACGCAGCAAGTAAATGTCCAGAAGGCCAAGCAGGGAATACACCACTATGAACGCACCCAGCGAAATGGCGACATTCTCGGCTGGAACTGGCGAAACCGCGTCGGAAGTGCGCATGAGACCATAAACGATCCAGGGCTGGCGGCCAATTTCGGCCACTGCCCAACCCAGCATGATGGCAACGTAGGGCAGGGGGATGTTCCATACCAGCGCCTTGAGCAGCAGGGGGCAGGGTTCGTCCTTTTTGCGTTGCAAAAAAGCGCCCACGGCCAGCAGCACAAACAGGCCTGCCATGGCGATCATGCCGCGGAAGCTCAGGAAGGTAGGCATGACCGGGGGGCGGTCTTCCTTGGCAAAGTCCTTGAGACCCTTCACTTCGGCGTTGGTGTCGCCGTAGGCAATCCAGCTCAGCAGGCCGGGAATGCCAATGGCCTGAACCTTGTTGCCCTCATTGGCTTCGTCAGGCCATGCCAGCAGGTAGAAGGGCACGTTGCGCCCGGTTTCCCAGTGGGATTCCAGCGCGGCCAGCTTGGCAGGCTGCACCTGGGCCACCGTCTTGCCCTGCTGATCGCCAGAAAGGCCCAGCAGCAAAACAAGAATCAGGGTGAAAGGCGCGGCCATCTTGAAGGAGGCCCTGAAAAAGTCCACCTGGCTCTTGCGCAGCAAATGCCAAGCCGAAACACCCAGCACAAAAAAGCCGCCCAGCGCCCACGATGCCAGCACCGTATGCGCGTACATACCCCAGGCGTAGCCATTGGTCACCACCTGCCAGAAGTTGGCAAGCTCGGCGCGCCCGACGGTCTCATTGATGGTATAGCCCACCGGGTGCTGCATAAAGCCGTTGGCAAGAATGATCCACAGGGCGGAAAGGTTGCCCGCAAATGCCACAATGTAAATTGAGGCAAGATGCATTTTTTTGCCAACGCGTTTCCAGCCAAAGTGCCACACTGCAAGGAACGTGGATTCCAGAAAAAAGGCCACCGTAGCTTCAATCGCCAGCAGGGAGCCGAAAATATCGCCCACGTATTCCGAGTAGCGGGACCAGTTGGTGCCGAACTGGAACTCAAGCGTGATGCCCGTCACCACGCCCAGGGTAAAGTTGATGAGAAAAAGTTTTCCCCAAAATTTGGCTTGTTTTTTCCAGAATTCGTCTCCGGTACGCACATAGCGGGTTTCCATCCAGGCAAGGATGACGGAAAGACCGAGCGTAAGCGGTACGAATATGAAATGGAAAAAAACGGCCACAGCGAATTGCAAACGCGAAAGCATTACAACGTCCATGTAGGCCCTCCTTGAATATCCTTCAGGCGAGATAGCTTTTTTCCCATCAAATGGCAAGTAGTTACGAATATCATTTGCCCGTATGCGTATGAATCCTGCGGGCTTGATGTTTTATCCCCCTTTTAAATGAATTATTGGATTGGAATGTCCGTGCACACCTGCCAGCCTGTTTTGCAGGGTGCCGGACGCGCGACTTTCCCTGCGTTGCCAACTGCCGCGCGGAAAAATGCCGTAAAATTTGGCAAATCCCCCTTGAAATTTCAGTGGGGGATATTATTTTCAACTATATCTTTTTTCAGGAGGTTTGTCATGGCAGAGGCTGGTAAGAATTCCCGCCAATTCCGCGCTGAGGTGCGCAAAGTCCTGCATATCCTCACCAATTCGCTCTATACAAATCGCGAAATTTTTTTGAGGGAACTTGTTTCCAACGCCTCGGACGCGTTGGATAAATTGCGTTATCGCATGAACAGGGGCGAAAGCCCGCGTCTTGCAGATATTCCCCTTGAAATCCGCATCAGCCTGGACAAGGACGCCAAGGTTCTGACCATTGCAGATACCGGCGTTGGCATGACCGCAGATGAACTGGCTGAAAACCTTGGCACCATTGCCAGATCCGGCTCAGAGCAGTTCTTGGCCGATATTGCGGCTGAAAATGCCGCCAACGGCAGCGATGCGGCAAAGGCCGAAGCCGGGGAGGAGGGCGAAACCTCCGGTCCTGTGGATGCAGCCAACATTATTGGCCGTTTTGGTGTGGGCTTTTATTCCGTCTTTATGGTGGCAAGCAAGGTGGAAGTTACCTCGCGTCCGGCTTTTGGCGATGATGCCGAGGCCAGCGTGTGGATCAGCGACGGGCTTGGTACCTTTACCGTTGAACCCGCAACCGGGGATGAACCCGCGCGCGGCACGGTCATCAAGGCATGGCTCAAGGACGATGCCGCCGAATTTGCGGAGAAGTTCCGCGTTGAGTCGGTTATCCGCAAGCATTCTGCCTTTGTTCCCTTCCCTGTCCTCGTGGACGGCGAGCGGGTCAACACCCAGCCCGCCCTGTGGCGCGAGCCAAAGTTCTCGGTCACCAAGGAACAGTACGATTCCTTTTACAAAGCCCTGACCTATGACGCCAAGGAGCCGCTGGACACCCTGCATCTTTCTGTGGATGCGCCCGTGCAGTTCAATGCCCTTTTGTTCACGCCCGATTCGGCGCAGGATTTTTTTGGTGCCGATCGTGAATTCTGGGGGCTTGATCTTTATGCCCGCCGCGTGCTCATCCAGCACCGCAACAAAGAGCTGGTGCCTGAATATCTGGCCTTTCTCAAAGGTGTGGTCGATACGGAAGACCTGCCCCTGAACATCTCGCGCGAGACGCTTCAGGAAAACGTGGTGCTGCGCAAGATCAATCAGGTGCTGGTCAAGCAGACCCTGGCCCATCTTGAAAAGCTGGCAAAGGACGATGCGGAAAAATACAGCCGCTTCTGGAAGTTGCACGGCAAGGTTTTCAAGCTGGGGTATCACGACTACGCCAACCGAGAACGTATCAGCGCCTTGCTGCGTTTCAATTCCTCGTCCCTTGCGGATGCGGATGCGCTCACCAGCCTTGATGAATACATGGCCCGCGCGCCAGAAGGGCAAAAGACCATCTGGTATGTGGCAGCGCCCAACCGGGAGGCCGCACGGCTCAATCCGCACATGGAGCGCTTCCGCCGCAAGGGCATTGAAGTGCTGTGGCTGTATGAGCCTGTGGACGAATTTGTCATGGACGGTCTTTCCAAGTACAAGGACTGGGAATTCAAGTCGGTGGAAACAGCGGCGGACGATGCCCTGAAAGACTTTTCCGACAAGGAACAGCCGGAACACGAGGCCGCCGCGCCGCTCTCTGACGACGATTCAGCAAGTTTTGACGCCCTGCTCGGCAAGATGAAGGAAATCCTGGGCGACAAAGTGACGGACGTGCGGGTTTCTCACCGTCTGGCAGACAGCCCCGCAGTGCTGGTTTCGCCCGATGGCGGCCTGTCGTCCTCCATGGAAAAGCTGCTCAAGGTCATGCAGAAGGATGACTCCATCCCCGTGAAGGTGCTGGAGGTCAACCGCGATCATCCCCTGCTGCGCAGCATGCTGCGCATGTTCAAGGCTGACGCGGACGACAGGATCCTGGCCGACATGACGGGCTGCCTGTTTGACTCCAGCCTGTTGCTTGACGGCTACCTCAAGGATCCTCAGGCATTGGCGGCCCGCACGGGCAAACTGCTTGAAGAGGCCGCCGCCTGGTACACGGAAGTACGTAAAATATAGCCCAGAAAGGGATGCCGAAAAGCATCTAGGTCTGTGAAATAGAGAAACGGCCCTTGTGAATTGTCGCAGGGGCCGTTTTTTTTGCAATTTGCTGGCAGAAAAGGGGGCGGCTAGTACACCACGCTGTACGACATGACCTCCGGCCGATGGAAGAAAAATTCCACCCGCCGGTTCATGGCGCGGCTCTGTTCGTCAATGCCCGGCTTGAGGGGGCGCGTATCGCCGTAACTCACAGCGCGCATGCGCGTGGGCTTGATGCCCTTTTCGGCGAGATAATGCACCATGGCCGATGCGCGCGCTCCGGAAAGCTCCCACGCTGAGGGATATGGCGGTCTGGCCTCGGTGGAGTCAGCGTGCCCGCGCACCACAAGGTAAAGATTGTATTCGTTCATGAGTTTCAGCACCGCTTCCAGCACCTTGGTGCCTTCGGGCAGCAGGTCAACGCTGCCGGGCCGAAACATGACGTCCGAATTGACGCGCAACTGCACACCCACGTCATCCGCGCTGATGCCCGAGGAATTTTGCGGCACGGCATCTGCCATGAGCATCTGCTTGATTTTTTGCGCAATGGCGTAGTGCGACTTTTCAACCTCGTTGATTTTGAGGTCGCGCGCATCAATTTTATCCGTGTTCTGGATGAACGGATTGTTGGATATGGGGGATGTGGAGCTGGAGTCAAAATTGCGCTCGCCGCTGAAGTACGCGGCAAGGCCTGCCTTGGTGTCGGGCGGCACCATGCTGAGGATCCACAACAGAAGGAAGAAGGCCATCATGGCCGTAACAAAGTCGGCATACGCCACTTTCCATGCGCCGCCGCCCATAGGCTTTCTCCTTCGTAGTAATCTGCGTCGGGCCTTACGCTTTTGCTGACGGCATAAAGATCAGCCGTCCGCGCCCTTGATGTGCAAACCATAGCAGGTTTTTACAGAAGGGCAAAATATCTGCGCCCGCACTCCCCGGTTAGGGGGCGGCCAGCCCGCGTTTGCCCCGGCTTAACCGCTCTTGAGCCGTTCTTCCATTTCTGCAAAAGACGGACGGAAGGGGTAGGGTATGGCCCTGCGTCCATATTCCACGGCGATCAGCGGAGTTGATCCGCGAATGGCGGCAGCTACGGCTTCCTTGATGGCGTTAAAATAAAAATGTTCTTCGGCCACGTAGTTTTCAAGCTTTGCGCCCATGGGGCCAAAGAGGCCATAACAGGCAAGAATACCAAAAAACGTGCCGACAAGCGCTGCCGCGATATAGTGGCCAAGAACTTCCGGCGGTTCATTGATCTTGCCCATGGCCAAAACCACGCCCAGAACGCAGGCCACAATACCCATGCCCGGCAGTGATTCGGCCATGTGCGCCACTGCGTGGGCAGGCAAAATACCTTCTTCACGCATGGTCTCGATATCCACATCCATGAGGCTGTCGATATCTGCGGGGTCGCCGGTGGTCAGGTACACGCGCAGCGTGTCGCCCACAAAGTTCACCAGCACGGCATCTTTGGAAATATTAGGATATTTGCTGAAAATTGGGCTGGATTCGGGTTTTTCAACATCGCTTTCAATACTGATCACGCCCTCGCGGTGCATTTTGGAAAAGAGCGCGTACAATAGGGCAAGAGTCTCAAGGTAGTGATTTTTGCTGGAACCAGGGTCGGCAAATAGGTGTTTGAGGCTTTTGACAACCAGGCCAAAGGTGTATTTGGTCTGCGAACCAAAAAAAGCTCCAAGGCCGCAACCCAGAATAATGATGAACTCGGCGGGCTGAAAAAGAACGCCCCATTCGCCATGGGCCATGGTGTAGCCCGTGCCGACTGAAGCCGCAACAATGACCAGTCCTATAAGTAAGTACATACTGCCGCCTGTTCGCTCTATGCCTTGCCGGGAAAAAACCGGTAAAGCTCGTGTATGGCCTGGCTGGCGGAATTTTGACCACTCCGCTCACCAATCGCGCCTTTACAGCGCGTTCAGGCCTTCTTTAATGCTTAACGCCCGTGATGCTAATAGCTTTAGCCCATGACGCCGAAAAGGCAAGCCCCAGGCAAAATACCTTAACCCGTGAACCGGAGCTGTTTGCCTTGCCGTTCAAGCCTTGCACGTATTTTTGTCAGGGCCGAGGTCATGCCCGTCAGCGGCCCAGAATGCCACGAACCAGCCCTTCCGCGCCCTTTGCCGCGTCCTTGGTGGTGCTTCCGGCTTCTTTACCCGTTTTCAGCAATGCTCCCGGCAGGTTTTTTGCCATATCAAGGGCAAAACGCGGGTCAAAACCATACGAAATGTCACTCAAAGGCCCCTTGGCCGTCACAGGAATCGTCAGCCCCATGGTCTTGATGTCCAGGGCCGCGTCCAGATATTGTTTGGGCAGGCTGATGCGCGCCTTGCCCGCAGCGTTGAGTGTTGCGGAGGTAACGGTGATGGGGCTTGCGTTGATTTCGCCATCGCGGGCGGTAAAGGGCGCACGGGCCAGATCAAAGCGGTCGGGCAGCGGCCCTGCCTTGCCGGTGAGCGAAGGGATGCTCTTGGAAAGCTCTGCCATGGCCGGAACATGCAGGCGGCGTATCTCAAGCTGCCCGCGTCCGCCCAGGCTTTGGCGAATATCGTTGGCGTCCGCGCACTTCATGGTCATATCCGCATCCAGCGAGGCCTGCCCGTCGGCCAGCCGTCCCTTTCCGAGGGCAACCAGCAGCGGGCCAAGTTCCACATCAGCGGCTTGCACCTTGAGAGCGCATGTTTCAGTCGCCATATCCATATTGCCGGTGGACTTGATAAGCCCGCCGCTGCCAAGGCTGGCGGCCAGGGAGGTCAGGGAGTAGCGTCCTTTTTCACCCTTGATGGCCAGCGCAATGTCTTTTACCTGCAAGCCGCCCTTGGTAATGCCAGCCACTTTGGCCCGGATGTCCAGCCCCGGCATGCGCCGCGCAGCCTCCGCATCCGGCTTGGCTCGCTTGCCGCCAGCTGCTGCGCCGTCGTGGCTCGCAGGCTTGATTTCCGTTGCATTTTTGCCGGATTCTGCCGGGGGCAAATAGGGATCAAGATTGAGCATGCCGGTCTGCACGTCCGCAGTCACAAGCATGGGAGTGTTTTCGGGCAGATCAAGGCGCAGGCCGCCGCGCAGGGAAAGATCGTCAAGTTGCAGAAGCATCTGGCTGAGATTCAGGGCATTGGCGGTATAGCGCACCATTGTTCTGAAGCGCAGATCGTCCTTGGCAGAGGGAGTCGCCAGTTTATGGCCTGCCAGCGCAGCAAGTTTGTGGGGCGAGCCTTCCATTTCAAGAGCGCCGTTGAACGCCAGGGGGGCCAGCCCGCCTTCGCCGGATGCGCTCACCCGCGCCTGGGGCGTATTGAGCAAGGCCTTGCTCAACTGGAGGTGCAGATCGCTCAGTCGCAACGACCCCTCACAGGTAAACTGCAACGGCCCGGCTTCCTTGGGAAGCGCCCCGGTGAGCGGGGTGACTGTCAGCGCGGTCTGCCGGAAAAGCAGCTGGGGCGGCGCATAGCGCAGGCGGGAAGAAAATGCCAGAGTCCCCGAGATGCTGTTTGCCCCAGGCTTTGCGGTGGGAGCAGCAGGTTCGGCGGTGCTTTCGCCAAAAACAAAGGCAAAGTCGCACTGCACCACGGCTTCTTGCCCGGTGCGCAGATTTTCTACAGAAAAGTTTACATCATCAACGCGCAGTGTTTTACCATTTGCGGTTGTGTAGATCGCGACACCCTGGCGCAGTACAAGGCGTTTCAGCTCAATGGGAAGGGCTGGCGGGGTCGAAGCGGCGGGCTTGGTTTCAACGGCGGGTTTTTCCGCATCCGGCTTGGCAGCGGCAACGGCCTTGCCTTCGCGGACTTCAATCACGGGGCTGTTCAGCCGCACTTCACGCACGACAACATTGCCCGTGAGCAGTGGGCTCAGCTCCAGTTGGGCCATGCCGCTTTTAACGGAGATGACCACGCCCTGCCCATCGCTGGCGTTGCCCCAGTGCGCCTGTCCAAAATTGACGCCGGGAGGGAAAAAGGAAATTCCGGGCGGGCTGTCAAACGTTAACGGCTGTCCGGTGGCTTTGGCCGTGGCATCGGCTATCTGCCGCACCACAAAGCCAGCGTCTACCCTGCTGAGCAGAACAGCCGCCGCCACTGCCAGAACCGTGGCGCCACCCAGAATCCATAGAAATACACGCTTCATTGAAACTCCGCAGGTATTTGCGGCCCTGGCGGCCGCGTAAACCGCCGTGCCCCCCAGGGCTGCGGCGGGTATTTGTATGACCACCATTTCTTTTATACGAAAAGCTGGCAAGCAGTGCAAGGCGAAGAACGCACAGTGCGGCAGGTCGGCTCTGTACCTTGGCGGACTGCGCGGCTGCATCGGTTGCGGTAGTTTCCCGCAATCCATATATTGCCGGAAAGATATAAAAGACACAGCACTGAACGGACGTTGCCGCAGGTGCATGGAGGATTACCGCGATGGCGGCCAGATCTGTTCACACTGCCCAATCGAGGCCGGGGCGCTCTTTGCCTCCGGCTCTCATGATACAAGGAACCTGCTCGAACGCGGGTAAAAGCCTGATTACGGCGGCCGTATGCCGTCTGCTCGCCCGCATGGGCTTGCGGGTTGCACCCTTCAAGGCGCAGAACATGGCGCTCAATTCTTTTGTAACCAGCGATGGCAAGGAAATGGGGCGCGCTCAGGTCTTGCAGGCCGCTGCCTGCGGCCTCGCGCCAGACGTGCGCATGAATCCCGTGCTGCTCAAGCCCACGTCCAATGTGGGTTCTCAGGTCATTGTACTGGGCGAAGCCGTGGGGCACATGCGCGTGGGCGAGTATCTCGCCTATAAGCCGGAAGCCTGGAAGGCCGTGCGCCGCGCCTACCGCAGTCTGGCCGCAGATATGGACGTGATGGTGCTTGAAGGGGCGGGGAGTCCGGCCGAAATTAACCTCAAGGCCCACGACATTGTAAACATGCGTATGGCCCGTTATGCCGGGGCGCAGGTGGCTCTGGTGGCCGATATTGACCGTGGCGGGGCCTTTGCGGCCCTGGCTGGCACCATGGCCCTGCTCACCCGCGCTGAAAGGGGGCGGGTTGGGGGTTTTATTCTCAACAAGTTTCGGGGAGACGCCAGCCTGCTGGATCCCGCCCTGTCCATGCTCCAGAAGCGCACGGGCAAACCCTTTTGGGGGGTTGTCCCCATGCTGGAAAATTTGCGCCTGCCCGAAGAGGACTCCGTAAGCTTCAAGGAAGGTCTGACCCCTGGCCTGCGCATGGGGCAAACATCTGGTGCCCCCGGCTTGCTGGATATTGTGGTGCCCGATCTGCCGCATTTGAGTAATGCCACGGATATTGACGCGTTGCGGGACGAACCGGGGGTACAGTTGCGCATTGTGCGCCACGCGGATCAATGGGGCGCGCCGCATGTGGTCATTTTGCCGGGCAGCCGCAATACCGTGGCTGATTTGCGCTTCTTGCGGCGCACCGGGCTGGCCGGGCTGGTTCAGGGATTTGCCCGCCAGAGCCTGGAGCGGGGCGCTGGCGCGCTGGTGGGTATCTGTGGGGGATTGCAGATGCTTGGAGCCGAAATAGCCGACCCTCTGCTGATTGAAGAAGGCGGATGCGAGCCGGGGCTTGGCCTGCTGCCCCTCAGTACAAAGCTGCTGGCTGCCAAGCGCCTGTGCCGTGCCACTGGATGGGTGGATGCCTGTGTGAGCGGGTCAGAACGCCAGCCCGTGACTGGCTATGAAATCCATCACGGTGAGACCTCCGTCTTGCACGGGGACTTGCCGGCTCAAGCTAACGAACCAGCTGCGGCCGATGCCGCGTCTGCCGTCATGCGGGTCGTGATGACCGACTCCGAAGGCCGCCCCTTGGGCTGGGGACGGTGCGATGCTCGCGGCTGTGCCCGCGTGTGGGGCAGTTATCTGCACGGCCTTTTTGACGAGGACGCCTTTCGCCATACCTTTTTGCGTCGTCTGCGGCATGAGGCGGGTTTGCCGCCAGCGCAGGAAGCAGCCTACAACCTCGGTCCTGAGCTGGACAGGCTGGCCGATGCTGTGGAAGCAGCGCTGGACATGCCGGCCATACTCAACGTGCTGCAACTGCCTTGAGCAGAAAAATCATACTGTCGGTTTTTGGCCCAGGGCGTTGCGGCTTATTCCCCGCCATTGGCTCAGCAGCACGCCAAGCACGATAAGCAAGGCCCCGCCGTATTGCGCGGGGGGCAGCTTCTCGCCCAGCAGGGCGACGCCGAAAAGCAGGGCAAAAACAGGTATGAGATTGGTGTAGGCGGCGGCGCGGCCAGCAGAAAGGCGCTTAACGCCAAAATTGTACAGGCCGTATCCTGCAAAGGTCACAATGCCGCCCAGATAGAAAACGCAGGCCCAGGGAACCCATGTGGGAAAATCCCTGCCAAGGCTGATGAGCGTGTCAGATTCCGGCACCACAAGCGCCAGCAGACAAAAAAAGATCATGCCCACAAAGGCCTGAACAGCCGTGATGCACAGGGCGCTGTATACGGTTGAAAGGTGGCGGGCCAACACGGTATATCCGGCGGCGCAGCACATGGCGATACCCTCAAGAATGTTTCCCAGCAAGGGATTGGCGGCTTTTTCATCCGGAACTGCGGCAAGGGTGAGCCACGTGACGCCGCAAACAGCCAGCAAAAAACCCAGCCACATGCGCAGGCCCGCGTGTTCCCGCAGGGCTACAAAGGCCACTGCCGCCACCAGAAGCGGCAGCAGGGATGTTATCATGCCCGCCTGCGAAGCCGTGGTCAGGCGCAGCGCGTGGGTTTCAAACAGAAAAAAGAGGCAGGGTTCGCACAAGGCCATGAGCGTCAGTGTTCCCAGGTTGCCGTGCTCCTTGAGTTCGCGCCAGAGGCGCGGCCACAGGGGCAAAAAAACAATACAGGCCACAAGCATGCGTCCGGCCATGGTTTGCAGGGGGGGCAGGGCGGTCAGGGCGATGCGCAGCACTACAAAGGTGGAGCCCCAAAAGGCCATGGCTGTCAGCAGGGCCGCGTGGGGCAATAGATTCCGGGCGGTGGGGGACATGAGGGTTTTCAGTTTCTCCAGAATGGTCGCGGATGATTTTTGCGGCAGCCTATGGTAAGAATGCCAATACTTCAAGGTATGAGGCCAGCCGCCAGTCGCGCGGGGGTGCCTGCCTGTCCGGGTTCAAGCTTGACGAAAGGCACTGTCCGCTGCCTGCGGGAGCAAGAAGCATGAGCATCAGAACCATCATCAAAACTTCCAACCTCGCGCAGTTGCTGCTTCTTCTGCTGCTTGGGCTTTGCCTGGTCTCTCTGGGGCGCGGCCTTAATGAGGGCCGCAGGGTACTCGAAAACTATTACAGGCTTGATTCCCTCCTGGTGGATGTGGAAACCAATACCCGCCAGAGTTACGAAGAAGCCCACGCCTTTATTTTTACGGGCAATCCAGAGCGTTATGCCAAGTGGCAGATGCTGAATCAGGATCGCGTCCACGAGATGCAGGACGCCGCCGGGCACGAGGGAACCTTTGAGCATATTGCCCGCAATCTCAATGTGACGGGAGGTCTGCAAGCGCAGGTTCAGGCGCTTCTTGCCCAGCGCAGGCACCTCGACAGTCTGCTTGATACCGCCGTGAACATGGCTGTGGGCAATAGCGGGCCGCCCCTGTGGGACAGGGACGGGCTTGATCTGAAAGGCGCGCAGAGCTGGGTAGACAGGGTCAATCTGGACAGTGAAGCGCAGCAGGTTCTTTTCAGCGCGCAGGCTCTGCGCGAAGTGCAGTACCGCAGCTTTCTGGAGCAGGTGAGCAAACAGGAATCGCCGCTTGTCCAGATGGTCTGGGCCATGTTTTTTGCCTTGCTGGCCCTGGGGGCCAGCGCGGTTGCCAATATTTATATTTTTCAGAAGAGGGTCGCCCAGCCGCTTGGCGAGGTCAGCCAGTATGCGGAAGGCGTGGCGGCGGGTGAGGATCCCGAACCCTTGAAGCTCAGGTGCCGGGATGAACTGGCCGTTATGTTCGCCTCCCTGCAACGCATGAAGGGAACGCTGTTTTCCCGCATCCGCGAACTGAAAGAGGCCGAAAGGCGTGCCCGCAAAAGCAAGCAGCAGGCCGTGCTCGCCCGTGCGCAGGCCTTGTCGTCGCTGGAACTCGCCCAAAGGGCTTCGCATGTGCAGGAAGATTTTTTGCGCCGCATGAGCCATGAAATCCGCACCCCCCTCAACGCCATCATCGGCATGAGCTATCTGAGCCTGCAAACGGGCCTCAGTGGCGTACAGCGCGACTATCTTTCCCAGATCAACAAATCTGGCAGTCTGCTGCTGGATATGGTCAACAGAATTCTTGATTTCTCAAGTGCAAACGAGGGATTGCTGCGTCGCGAAAACCGGGCATTTCAGGTGCCCCGCCTGCTGGAGCTGTTGCGGCAGAGCGTGGCGGGCAGCGCCCTTGAAAAACAGTTGGAGCTGATTTTTACACTTGATGCTGCTGTGCCGATGGTGGTGGAAGGTGATGAACGGCATCTGGAAGAAGTGTTGCGCATCCTGCTGGACAATGCGGTCAAGTACACCCGCACGGGTTCCGTGGAGTGCAGTGTGCAGCTTGCCCACGGCGGTCTGGAAAATGGCGGATGCCGTCTGCTCTTTGTGGTGGCCGACAGCGGCCCCGGCATGGATGCTATTCTCAAGGACAAGCTTTTTGAACCCTTTGCCCTGGGCGATGAGTCTCTGACGCGATCAAACAGCGGCCTTGGCCTTGGGCTTGCGCTGGCCCGGCAACTGGTCAACCTCATGGGCGGCGAGCTTTCTGTGGCAAGCGCGCCAGGCAAGGGGAGCCGCTTTTTCTTTGAATTGTCCTTTGGCTGGGTGCAACAGGGCGAAGCCATTACGGAGACCACCTCCGCGCAGGAAGAAGCCGCAGCCGTTGTGGACAGTGCCCTTGGCGTTGCGCCTGCGCCGCACCGTACTGTGCTTGTGGTGGAGGATAACGACATCAACGCCCAGATCGCCAGCGAGCTGCTGACCCAGGCCGGGCTTGACGTGCGTGTGGCCTCCAACGGTCTTGCGGCTGTTGACGAGGTACGCGGCGGCGGCGTTGACCTTGTGCTCATGGATGTGCAGATGCCCGTAATGGATGGGCTTCAAGCCACCATGCGCATCCGCGCGTTGGGTTTTTCACCCGCGGATCTGCCCATTCTTGCCATGACTGCCCATGCCGATGCCGCTTCCCGTCTGGAAGGCAAGAGCGTGGGCATGAACGATTATCTCACCAAGCCAGTTGATCCTGCCGCACTGTATGCCGCTCTTCAAACGTGGCTTCCGGGCGGATTGCAGTCCAATCCGCTGGCCTCGGATGTTGGCCCGGATGTTATTTCTGCCGCAGCAGACGCGGAAAGCCGTGTTCCGGAGGGCGAGGAAGGGCTTTCGCTGGACGTTATGCGCGATCCGGCCCAAGCCTCTTCGGTACCGGAGGGGCAGGCGGTCAATGTGGAGGCTGGCCTTGCAACTGTAGGCGGCAACCGCGAATTGTACCGTGAGCTGCTGCTGCGTTTTGTGGATCACTACGGCGAGAGCGCCAGAGAGCTGCGCGGGTTGCTTGCCTGTGGCGATCTGCGTGGCGCGGCCCGTCTGGCGCATACGGTAAAGGGCGTTGCCGCCAATCTTGGCGTGGAGAGGGTATGTCGCCTCACGCGGCACATGGAAAACTCTTTGCCTCTTATTCCACCGAGTGAAGAACTGATGGACGAGTTTGAGGCGTGCATGAACGAGGTGCTGTTGCGCGTGCGCTGTCTTGAGGGTGATGGGAGTATGGCCACGGCAGGCACCATGCATCTGGAAGGCGAGCACCGGGACAACCTGCTGGCTCTGCTCGCCGAGCTGCCCGAGCTGATGGAAACGGACTGGGGTAATGCGGAAAGCGCCATTGAACGGTTTATGCCTCTTGTGAATGGCACCCCCTATGCGGAAGACCTGACCGCCATTCTTGCCTCGGTGAAGGATTTTGACAATGCGGCCCTACAGGGGCAGGCGGCAGCCCTGCAACGACGTCTTCGCGGAGAAAGCCTGTGAAGACAGTCTTTTGCCTTGACGACAAAGTCACCTACCTGACCCTGCTCAAGGTGGCGGTGCGTTCCTTGCGCGCCGTACAGGGCAAGGACGCCCCCTGCCTTTGCATATACGCCGGGAATGACGCCGCCTTGCTGGCAGAACTCGCTGCGGAGAACATCCCTGTTGCGCGCTATACGCCGCGCCTTGACCCAGGCGGTTTCACTCCTCTGGGGCAGGCCTGCGCCGGATGCTTTCTCAAACTTGAGCTGGCTCTTGTGCCCGAGCTTGCCCAGGACGACCGTGTGCTTTACTGCGATACGGATGTGCTTTTTTATCGCCCGCTGGACGAGCTTTTTGCGCAGCATCCGGCCTACGTGGGTATGGCAAGGGAATACACCGCCCCATTTTATCACCAGCACCAGCAGCTTTTTTATGAATACAGGGGCGAACGGTACACCGTCCCCATGCCTTTTCCTATCTGGACATATTCCAGCGGGGTGGCGCTGTTCAATCTGGAGCGGCTGCGCAAGCGTGACCTCATAGGGCACTTCATGGCTTTTTGCCGGGAAAATGAATCGCGTATCGGCAATCTTGATCAGTCGCTGGTGAATTATTTTTTTGGCAAGCGCATTACGCGGCTGGATGACTGCTGGAACAGCCCTCCCTATAGAGAAGAATGCAGGGATGAAGCGCGGATAGTGCATTTTCACGGCCCCAAGCCGTGGGAATATAACCGAACCAACCTGACGGACCTGTGCATCAATCACTATGACTACATGCGGGGAATCTGGATGGAATACCTGAATCCCCAGGAGCGAGCGCTGGTGGAAAGCTGGGCGTAACCCGGCCCGAAAGGATTGTTTTTGTCACCCACTCTGAAGTATTCTCCGCTCTGTCCGATAAGGTTGAAACCGGGGCCTGAACGCTCCCGTTAGCGGGGGCGATTCCGGCGCAGATTGCAGCGGATTGCATATGACGGATTGCCGCAGAAGCGGCGATTCATGGGCGGAAAACGCCCACTTATACCATGGAGGCCATCCCATGACGGATACAATGGACGCGGCGCAAGCGACTAGGCAGGACATGCTGCAAGGTTCCGGGCAGGAACATGAGGGCGACCTGCTTCAGCTGGTGACATTCCGCATTGGCGAAGAAGAGTTCGGGGTGGACATCCTTTCCGTTCAGGAAATCATCCGTCTCATGCAGATTACCATGGTGCCCCATGCCGCAGCCTTTATTGAAGGCGTCATCAATCTGCGCGGCAAGGTTATTCCGGTCGTCAACATGCGTACGCGCTTCAGCATGCCCGCCCTGGAGCACGATGGCAACACGCGCATTGTTGTGATGGAATTTAACCAGAAGATAGTGGGCTTTCTGGTGGACGGCGTATCCGAAGTGCTGCGCATTCCCGCCTCCACGGTGGAGCCTGCGCCACCGGTGGTTTGCGGCATTGGCTCCGAGTATATCCGGGGCGTGGGCAAGCTTGAAGACCGCCTGCTCATTCTGCTTGACCTCGACACGTTATTGAGCGACATGAACGCCGATGCGGGTTAGCATGGCGGCCAGGCGCGCACTACTGATTCCGTGCGGACGGCGGACTTATTAAAGCCCGGCGTCCTGCGGTATTTTGAGTGAACGACGCGCAGCCTGAAGCCTTCGCCAGCCGGAGCGGCACAGCCGCTACGGTTATGCCGCCGCAGCAGGAGGCCTTATGTCCATGCGTCTTTCCCGCTCCATTGTGGGTGAAGCTGAAGCCCGCGCCGTAAGCCGTGTTATAACTGAAGACGGCTATCTCGGCATGGGCAACGAAGTGCGTCTTTTTGAAGAAGAAGTCGCCCGCTACCTCGGCGTCAAGCCCAGTCAGGTTATTTCCGTAAATACAGGTACTGCGGCCCTGCATCTGGCTGTGGACGGCGTTGCCGCCCAGTGCCGCGTAGACGGCAAGCCGGAAGTTCTGGTACCTTCCCTTACCTTTGTGGCGTCTTTTCAGGCCATTACCGCCGCAGGCTGCCAGCCTGTGGCCTGCGATGTGCTGCCCGAAACCGGCACCATTGACCTTGCCGATGCCGAACGCCGCCTGACCCCCCGCACCATTGCCATCATGCCCGTGCACTATGCCAGCAATCCCTGGCATATTGACGAGATATACGATTTTGCCCGCGCCAAGGGCTTGCGTGTGGTGGAAGACGCCGCCCACGCTTTTGGCTGCAAAAGCAGGGGACGCATGATCGGCAGTTTTGGCGACATGGTCTGCTTCAGCTTTGACGGCATCAAAAATATTACCTGCGGTGAAGGCGGTTGCCTGGTGGCCTTTGATGAGGCCGCCGGGAATCTGGCCTCTGACGCACGGCTGCTTTCTGTGGCCAACGATGCAAAGCAGCGTTTTGCCGGGGCGCGTTCGTGGGATCCCGATGTGACCCGTCAGGGCTGGCGCTATCACATGAGCAATATCATGGCCGCCATCGGGCGGGTGCAGCTTGGGCGGCTTGAATCGGAATTTATTCCGGCACGCCGCAAGCTTACGGCTATTTACGAACAGCGTCTCGCCAACGTGGAGGGCCTTGCCCTGCTGGCCACTGATCCGCAGGACTTTGTGGTGCGCCATATCATGCCTGTGCGCGTTCTGGGTGGCCGCAAGGATGCCGTTAAGGAATTTATGGCGGCACGCGATATCCCCACTGGTGTGCATTACAAGCCCAACCACCTGCTCAGCTGCTTTGGCGGGGGCGCGGAGTCGCTGCCCGTGACGGAACAGCTCTATGGCGAACTTGTGACCCTGCCCCTGCACCCCGGCCTCAGCACCGAAGATGTGGAGAGCGTGTGCGACGCGCTTGTTGCCGCACTCAAGTAGCGCTTGCCGGTGCGCAGGAGATTTGCCGTGGTTAGCGGCTGGCAGGCTGTGCCGGGCTTCAGGTGGCTGGCGGATCTGGTGCGCGGGCTTTTGGCCCGGCGCTGGGTGCGTTTTGGCATTGTGGGCGGCGCGGCTTCCGTAAGCTACTTTCTGCTGGGGCTGTTGTTCGTCAACGTGGCAGGTTTGCCCACGCTGGCGGGCAACGCCCTGGCCTACGCGCTCAGTTTTATCGTTTCCTATCTTGGGCAATGCCTGTGGACGTTCCGCGCCGCAGATCCCACCGCAGGCATTGCCAGCCACCGAACCATGTTGCCGCGCTTTGCGGCTACCCAGGCTGTGGGGCTGTGCTGCAATTCGGCCATTGTCTGGCTGCTGGTGCGGCTTGGCGTACCTTATGCCTGGGCCATGCCCGTTGCTGTTCTAACTGTTCCTGTCATGGTTTATGCGCTGTGCAAGGTCTGGGTATTCAGAACGCAGGCTTCATTCGCTCCCGCCGGGGCAGGTCAAAGCCCGGCGCAACAGACATCCACGCCCCCCAACGCGCGCAATGAGGATAAAGCATGAACGCTCCCGCTGTTTCGGTCATCATGAACTGTCTGAACAGTTCCCGCGATCTGCGTGAAGCCATGGACAGCCTCATGGCCCAGACATTCACGGATTTTGAGGTTGTTTTCTGGGACAACTGCTCAACGGATGAAAGCCCCGCCATTGCCAAAAGCTATGGCGAAAAGGTGCGCTACTTCCGGGGAGAGAGTATTGTGCCTCTGGGCGAGGGGCGCAATCTGGCCCTGGCGCAGGCCCGTGGGCGGTATCTGGCCTTTCTTGACTGCGATGACGTGTGGCGGCCCGCCAAGCTGGAACGTCAGGTGGCCCTGTTTGAAGCCAACCCGCGTGTGGGCCTGGTGTGCACGGATACGGAAATTTTTGACGGCAAGCGCGTGTTCAAGAGGCTTTTTGCCGAAACGTCCCCCGCGCGGGGCATGGCATTTGCCGCATTGATGGAACGCCAGTGGATTTCCATGTCGTCTGCCATGGTCAGCCGCGAGGCGCTGGCAAGCCTTTCGCCCGATAAAACACCATCTGGTGAAGGGCGCAACGGGGAGTGGTTTGACCAGAGCCTCAACGTGTGCGAGGAGGCCGATGTTTTTTACCGCATTGCCCACGATTGGGAGCTGGACTATGTGGATGAGTCGCTGACCCTCTGGCGGGTGCACGGGGGCAACACGACCTTTCGCAAATTTGGTCAGTTTGCTGATGAAACTTTACGCATTCTTGAGAAGCACCGGGCGTTGTACCCTGGCTATGATCAGGAATATTCTGGTCTTGTCACAATGATGACCCGCAGGGCGGGCTTTCAAAAAGCGGTGGCCCTGTGGCGCGAAGGGCACAACGCCGCCGCCCGGGAGGCCATAAAACCCTGGCGGAACAGCGGGCGCAAATTCAGAATTTTCTGGTGGGCAAGTTATCTGCCAGGAATTTTTTTTGACGTGGCCGCCCGCCTGTATTTCGCGCTGCCAGCCAATTTGCGACAATAGCAGTAAGTTTTGTCTCGACTTGGATAGGGAAACATATTGTATTTTTTGCTGAAAGATTATATTCGCACTCAAAGGTCTTAGTGGGGGAAAAAAGTAGCATTTCTGGGTCGCACGGAAGGGACTCACTCTGCTCAAGCCCCCTTGCAACACATAACAGTTGAGGGTCTGTTATATGGCTTGGACACAAGTGTATGATCCGGTTGGCGGAGCTGTAGTTTCCGCCCTGCTGGCAGGTATCCCCCTGATCAGCCTTTTTTACATGCTGGCCGTGCGTCGTGCTAAGGGGCATTACGCCGCGGCTCTTGCTGTGGCACTTTCTTTCGTTCTGGCGGTTGCCGTGTGGGGCATGCCGTTTGGGACAGCGCTGGGCGCATTGAGCTACGGCGCGGCCTTTGGCCTCTTCCCCATCATCTGGATCGTTATTACGGCGGTCTGGGTGTACAACATGACTGTGGAATCGGGCGAATTTGAATACATCAAAGAATCGCTCGCGCGTCTGACGGACGACCGTCGTTTGCAGGCAATCTTTATCGCCTTTGCCTTTGGTTCCTTCATTGAAGGTACCGCTGGCTTCGGCACCCCTGTGGCAATCACCGCCGCCATGCTGGTGGGCCTGGGCTTCCGCCCCCTGTACGCCGCTGGTATCTGTCTGATTGCCAACACCGCGCCCGTGGCCTTTGGCGCCATTGGTATCCCGATCATCGTAGGCGCCCAGGTTTCCGGCATTCCTGAAATGCACGTGAGCCAGATCGTTGGTCGTCAGCTGCCCTTCCTGTCCATCCTGGTGCCCCTGTGGCTCTGCGTGGTCATGTGCGGCTTCAAGCGCGCCATGGAAGTGCTGCCCGCCATCATCGTGGCTGGCGTGAGCTTCGCCGGTTCGCAGTTCCTGTTCTCCAACTACCACGGCGCTACGCTGCCCGATATCATGTCGGCTCTTATCACCATCATTGCCATGGTGTTGTTGCTGCGCGTGTGGAAGCCCAAGACCGTGTGGCGTTTTGAGGGCGAAAAGGAAACCGTGCTGACCGGAGCTGCCCCTTCAACGGGCGTGGTGCTGCGTGCGTGGCTGCCTTACATCGTTCTGGCCGTCATGGTGTTCTTGTGGGGCCTGCCCCAGTTCAAGAACTTGCTGAACGCCGTGCCCGGTTCGGTGCTCAAGTTCTCCTGGCCCGCTCTTGACGGCATGGTGCACAAGGCTGCTCCCATCCTGGCCGCCGGCAAGGATCCCAACTATCCCGCAGTGTTCGTGTTCAACTGGCTTTCCGCCGGTGGTACGGCCATCCTGCTGGCCGGTTTCTTCTCCGTGCCTTTCATGCCTGGTTATTCGTTCGGCAAGGCTATTAACTGCCTGTTCCGCACCATTCACCAGCTGCGCTTCCCCATTGCGACCATCGCCATGATCCTGGGCCTGGCTTACCTCATGAACTTCTCTGGCATGAGCTCCACTCTGGGTATTGCTTTTACCCTGACTGGCCCGCTGTTCCCGCTCTTCTCGCCCCTGCTGGGCTGGTTGGGCGTGTTCCTGACCGGTTCGGACACCTCTTCAAACGCCCTGTTCTGCGGTATGCAGCGCTCCACGGCTGAAGTGGTGGGCATGGATCCGGCCCTGGCCGTTTCCGCCAACTCTTCCGGTGGTGTTACCGGTAAGATGATTTCGCCCCAGTCCATCAGTGTGGCAACAGCTGCCACCAATCTGGTTGGGCATGAAGGCGATCTCTTCCGGTTTACGCTTGGTCACAGTTTGGCCATGACGGGCTTTATCTGCGTGCTCACCTACTTGCAGTCTAACGTGCTGCATTGGATGCTGCCGTAAACTTGGTTTTCCTTCCGTAATATGGCGCCGCCCCGCAAGGGGCGGCGTTTTTACGTTTATGGGGAAGGGAAATCCTCAGCAAAGGCAGAGCACAGCCGCTCCACCGTCAGAGAACCTGCAAACCCTTATGGGACGGGCACTCCAAGTTGTCTTGCCAGTAGGCCTTGTCTGCTTTATGGTGCGCTGCAATGCTTGGAGGACTACATGGATTCGCAGCAGATAACGTTTTCTTCAACCGTCAAATCACTGGGCCTTGTGTTTGGCGATATTGGTACAAGCCCCATATATACGCTGGCAGTCATATTCATGCTGACCGAGCGCACAGAAGACCATTTTATCGGGATTCTTTCGCTGATTATCTGGACTTTGCTGCTGCTCGTGACAGTGGGGTACGCGTGGCTGGCCATGAGCCTGAGCAAGGGCGGCGAGGGCGGCACCATTGTGTTGCTTTCCATCCTGCGGCCATTGCTGCGTTCTGGCAGAAAAATCGGCTTTGCTTCGGTTATGGCCTTTGTGGGTGTTTCACTGCTCATTGGCGACGGGGTCATTACCCCGGCCATTTCCATCCTTTCAGCGGTGGAAGGCCTGACCCTTGTGCCGGGCCTTGAGAAGACCCCCAAGGTCGCGATTATTGGCGTTGCACTGGTATTTACAACCCTGCTTTTTGCCGTGCAGAAAAAGGGCAGCGGAACGGTATCCGGCGTGTTTGGCCCGATCATGGCGCTGTGGTTTGGCGTGCTGGCTGTTTCAGGCATAGCCTCCATAACGCAGGCGCCTCAGGTCGTGAAGGCGCTGAACCCCATGTATGCCATTGATTTTATGGTGCACAACGGGATCGCGAGCTTTTTTGTGCTTTCTGAGGTTATTTTGTGCGCCACAGGCGGCGAGGCTCTCTATGCGGATATGGGCCACATGGGGCGCAAACCCATTATTGCAGCCTGGGGCATTGTTTTTGTGGCTCTGGTGGCCAGCTATATGGGGCAGACTTCGTTTCTTATCCGCAATCCAGATGCCGAGAACGTGCTGTTTGAATTGATTAACAGCCAGGCCAGACATCTGTATGTTCCATTCCTGGTACTCAGCCTCATGGCCACGGTCATTGCTTCACAGGCCCTCATAAGCGGCTTGTTTTCCATCATGTACCAGTGCATGGCCACCCACATAATGCCCTTGTTCAAGGTGGACTTTACCTCAAAAGAGCTGCACTCGCAGATATATATCAATTCAGTGAACTGGGCTTTGTATGTTGCTGTGGTACTTGCCATCTGCGGATTTGGCGAATCCCACAAGCTTGCTGCGGCATACGGCCTTGCCGTTACCGGCACCATGTCCATAACCGGCGTATTTATGGTCTGGATTTTCCATTTGCAGGGGCGGCACTTCAATTCCGTCATTGCGGCCATAGTCTGTGCGCTTGATTTCATCTACCTCTTTGCCAATTTTTATAAATTTCCGCACGGCGGGTACTGGTCCATCCTCATTTCACTTATTCCGCTTACTGTTATCCTTATCTATACCCGTGGGCAGAGGGCTGCGTATCAACGCATGCGCCCCATGGGCAAGGAGCAGTTTCTGGAAAGGTTTGCCGAAGAGCGGGCCAGAGGCTGCGCCATACGCGGTACAGCCATATTTTTTTTGCGCAGTCTGGACAAGGTTTCGCCCTACATTGTCAAGACCATGTTCAGCAATGGCATTATTTATGAGCAGAACATCATGCTTTGCATCGGGCGCACCAATGAGCCCATAGGCGTGACATGGCATTTTGATGAGGACCCCGCCGAGGGCATCCGTGTTTTTGAAGTGGCAGCCGGTTATATGGAGGTAGTTGATATCTACCACATACTCTCTGAAGCGGGTATCAAGCCACGAGTCATATTTTATGGCGTGGAAGACATCCTCACAAGTTCGCCTGTGTGGCGCATTTACGCCATCATCAAAAAACTGGCGCCGTCGTTCGTACAGTTTTACAAAATGCCGGTACATGCCGTGCATGGGGTTATCAGCCGCATAGACATGTAGACGCGTGCTTTGCCAAGCATGCCTACCAGGGGGCCCGTCATGCAGAAACATTCATTCGTTGGCTGTGGTTTGCTTATACTGTGCCTGCTGTCAGGTTTTCTGGCTTTCGGCTGCACCCCTCGTGAGCGGCCTCCCCTGACATTTGACGATCAGCAGGCCCTGGCGGCCAATCAGCAGTGCCGGGCAGAAGCCACACAGATGAACAATGAGTGGCGCGGCGATACCAGTTATTTTCCCTGGCGGGCCTATTACGACATGTGCATGAGGCGTTTTGAAATCACGGATACGGAAATGCGCAAGCTGCGCCTGCCGTGATCACGTCTGCCTCAGGCCAGCAGCAAGGCTGGCGTTGCTGCACCAATCGCCTACGTAGTGAAAGAGAAAAGTTTGGCCTAGATTTGCCCTTTGAGCCGCTTTTTTTGATTTTTGATAATGGGGTCGGGCTGACACCGTCGTGCTCTGACGAGCTATTTATGGGCCATATTTGGCATAATGGCTGAGGGGTATGATGCGGTGCAAAAAAGAAGGGTGACTCGCTTGAGTCACCCTTCTTTTTTGCATTTTCAAGTCTATTCGTCGCCCACTTTGAGGGCAGCGAGAAACGCTTCCTGCGGCAACTCGACGTTACCCATGCGCTTCATGCGTTTTTTGCCTTCCTTCTGCTTCTCAAGCAGCTTGCGCTTGCGCGTGATGTCGCCGCCATAGCACTTGGCCGTAACGTCCTTGCGGAATGCGGACACGGTTTCGCGGGCAATGATTTTCTGTCCGATGGCTGCCTGAATGGCCACCTGGAAAAGCTGCCGGGGAATGCTGCGCTTGAGCTTGAGCGCCAATCCGCGTCCGTAGGTATATGCGCGGTCGCGGTGCACAATGACGGCAAGAGCGTCAACTGTTTCACCATTGAGCATGATGTCGAGGCGCACAAGGTCAGATTCGCGGTAGTCCAGCGGATGGTAATCCATGGAGGCGTAGCCGCGCGTGGCAGACTTGAGCCGATCGAAAAAGTCGTAAACAATTTCCGCAAACGGCAATTCATAGGTCACAACCACGCGGTTAGTGGCCAGATAGTGCAGATTTTTCTGCATGCCGCGTTTTTCCTCGCACAGCTTCATGACGTTGCCCACGTAATCGTTGGGCACGTGAATGTCCATGTTCACGTACGGTTCATAAAGCGCGCGGATTTTGGTGGGGTCTGGCAGGTGGCTTGGGTTGTCGATCTGCAAGGTTTTGCCATCGTTTGTGTCCACTTTGTAGACCACCGAAGGCGCGGTGGCAATGAGGCTGACCTCAAATTCGCGCTCCAGCCGCTCCTGAATGATCTCCATGTGCAGCAGACCGAGAAAGCCGCAGCGGAACCCAAACCCCAGAGCCTGAGAAGTTTCCGGCTCAAAGGAAAAGGCCGCGTCATTGAGTTGCAGCTTTTCAAGGGCGGTTTTCAGGTTTTCGTACTCGTCGGACTCTGTGGGGTACAGACCGCAGAAAACCATGGGCTTCACTTCTGTAAAGCCGGGAACAGGTGTTGTGGCAGGGTTTTCCACCAGTGTGATGGTGTCGCCAACGCGCGCATCGCCCAGATCCTTGATGGAGCCGCACATGAAACCCACTTCGCCAGCGTGAAGCTCATTCACGTCTGTGGCTTCGGGTGAGAACACGCCAAGGCGCAGCACTTCATATTCCTTGCCGGTGCTCATCAGGCGTACCATGTCGTTACGCTTGATAGCGCCGTCCATAATGCGGAACAGGATAACTACGCCCTGATAGCTGTCGTACCACGAATCAAAGATGAGCGCTTTGAGCGGGGCCGCCACATCGCCCTTTGGCGGGGGGAGCCGATGCACAATGGCCTCAAGAACCGCGTCAACGCCCATGCCCGTTTTTGCGGAAACTGGCATGGCCTCGGAGCAGTCAAGGCCGATACTTTCTTCAATTTCGGCCTTCACGCGTTCAACTTCGGCGCTAGGCAGGTCGATTTTATTAAGCACAGGCACGATTTCGTGGTCGTGATCAAGAGCAAGATAGACGTTGGCAAGCGTTTGCGCTTCCACTCCCTGAGTGGCGTCAACCACCAGCAACGCACCTTCGCAGGCAGCCAGAGAGCGCGAAACTTCATAGTTGAAGTCCACATGCCCGGGGGTATCAATGAGGTTCAGTTCGTACATTTGCCCGTTCTGGGCTTTGTACGGAATACGCACGGACTGGGCCTTGATGGTGATGCCACGCTCCCGTTCCAGGTCCATTTTGTCCAGATACTGCTGGCGCGCCTCCCGCTTGCTGACAACCTGGGTCAGTTCAAGAATGCGGTCGGCCAGGGTGGATTTGCCGTGGTCGATGTGGGCGATAATGCAAAAATTGCGGATATTTTCCTGGTTGGGCATGGTCATGTCCTGGGAAACTGGATGGGTTGGCGGCGAATTTTCCGCGTTGAACCAGAATCAATATCCAAGATTCGCGCGGAAGTCTATTTTTGCAGGTCGTGAATTCTCGGCAGAATGCCGTTTTCAGCCTGAATATCCGAGAGAATGTCGGCTTGGATAGACTAAAATGGTGGAGTGGTGGAGTTTGCGGGCAACAGAGCGAGCAAAAGAATTCTTGGGAAAAGCAAAGCCGCAACAGCGCGGAAATTTCCACGCTGCTGCGGCCCCACAAATCTGAAAATTGGTAGCTCAGCGGAGCTGGGCCAGTTGCAAGCGCACAACTGCGCGTTGCAGAGCGGCTTCAGCGCGGACAACGTCCACCTTTTCGTCATGGCTGGCAATGCGTTTTTCAGCGCGTTCTTTTGCCGCCATAGCGCGAGCGGTGTCAATGCTGTCCGCCATCTCTGCCGATTCGGCCAGCACGGTGAGCACGTCATTGTTCACATCGGCGAAACCGCCGGAAATGAAAACGTGCCCTTCCTTGCCGTCAGCGCGGTAGCGCAGGCCGCCGATCTTCAGGGCAGAAAGCAGGGAAACGTGCTTGGGCAGCACGCCGAATTCGCCCTCAATTCCTGGGCAGACGGCCATTTCCACTTCGCCGCTGACCACGGTTTTGTCCGGCGTAACCACTTCAAGTTGCAGCGTGCCCATAGGTACTCCTTCGCTCCTGATATACGCAGATGGCCGGGTTCGGGTCGCGCCTTGCAAAAGGCGCGACCCAAAACCTCAAAGCGTTGCGATTAACGCCTTACTTCTCTTCCTGCAGCTTGCGCTGTTCGTACTTGGCAACGGCCTGTTCAATGCCGCCCAGCATGTAGAAGTCGCCTTCCGCCATGTGGTCGTATGCGCCGTCCAGAATGCCCTTGAAGCCCTTGATGGTGTCTTCAAGCTTCACATACTGGCCAGGGGTGCCGGTGAAGGTTTCGGCCACATGGAAGGGCTGCGAGAGGAAGCGCTGAATGCGGCGCGCACGCGCAACGGTCAGCTTGTCTTCGTCAGACAGTTCGTCCATGCCGAGGATGGCGATGATGTCCTGAAGTTCTTTGTACTTCTGGAGCACCATCTGCACACGACGGGCCACCATGTAGTGATCTTCGCCCACAACGTTGGGGTCGAGGATGCGCGAAGTGGAGTCGAGCGGGTCCACGGCGGGGTAGATGCCCAGTTCTGCGATCTGGCGGGAAAGCACGAGCGTTCCGTCCAAGTGCGAGAACGTGGTTGCCGGGGCCGGGTCAGTCAAGTCGTCAGCAGGGACGTAAACGGCCTGCACCGACGTGATCGAACCGTTGTTGGTCGAGGTGATGCGTTCCTGCAAGGCACCAAGGTCAGTACCCAGGGTGGGCTGATAACCCACGGCCGAAGGCATGCGGCCAAGCAGAGCGGACACTTCGGAACCAGCCTGCGTGAAACGGAAGATGTTGTCGATGAAGAGCAACACGTCCTGATGTTCTTCGTCACGGAAGTATTCCGCGCAAGCAAGGGCCGTAAGGGCCACGCGGGCACGGGCTCCCGGAGGTTCGTTCATCTGGCCGTACACAAGCGTGGCGCGTTCCAGAACGCCTGCGTCCTTGAGTTCGTGGTACAAGTCGTTGCCTTCACGGGTGCGTTCGCCCACGCCCGCGAAAACCGACGAACCGCCGTGCTGCTTGGCGATGTTGTTGATCATCTCCATCAGAATAACGGTCTTGCCCACGCCGGCGCCGCCGAAGAGGCCCATCTTGCCGCCCTTGGGGAAGGGAACAAGAAGGTCAACGACCTTGATGCCGGTTTCAAGCAGTTCCACCTTGGTGTTCAGATCCGTGAATTGCGGAGCCGGACGGTGGATGGGGTAGTATTTTTCAGCATTGACCGGGCCCAGTTCGTCAACGGGGCGACCGATGACGTTCAAGATGCGGCCAACGGCGGCCTTGCCAACAGGAACCATGATGGGGTTCCCGGTGTCGATCGCATCCATGCCGCGGACAAGGCCTTCAGTGGCGTCCATGGCGATGGTACGAACGACGTTGTCGCCCAGGTGCTGCGCAACCTCACAGATGAGGCTGGGAGCATCGCTATTGTTCGGGTTGGTTATCTCCAGGGCGGTGAAGATACTCGGCAGGTTGCCGTCGCTGAACTCTACGTCCACCACGGCGCCGATAACCTGAACGACTTTACCGATGTTTTTGCTCATGTTTGGCTCCTTAACCCTTCAGCGCTTCAGCGCCGCCGACGATGTCGATGAGGTCGCTGGTGATGGAAGCCTGCCGCGTCTTGTTGTAGAGCCGCGTCAGCATGTTGATCATCTCGTTGCAGTTACGGGTGGCGTTGTCCATGGCAGCCATGCGGGCGGCGTGCTCGCTGGCCGAGGTGTCCAACATGCCACGGTAAACCTGCACCTTGACGTAGCGGGGCAGAAGCTCCGCCAACAGCTTTTCTTCCTGCGGCTCGTACACGTATTCGCAACGGGGCGTCCCGGCCACTTCTGCCACTTCTTCAGCTTCCGGCGTTTGCAACGGCAGAAGGCGAAGAGTGCGGGGCGGCTGGCTGCCCATGGATACAAACTCGCCGTAGATCAGCCACACTTCGTCGAATGCGAAGGTTTCGTAGCCGTGAATGACTTCCTGCGCCACAGAGCTGGCGAGAGCGAAGTCTATGCTCCCCATGCGGTCGCCATAGGCCGTGAAGATCTTGTGTCCGGCAGAACGAACGGCGTCGCGGCCCTTACGTCCCACACAGGCAAAGCTGATCTCCATTCCAGCCCCGGCTTTTTCGTTCGCCAGCCGCAGAGCGGTGGCGATGATATTGCCGTTAAAGCTGCCGCACAGGCCACGGTCGGATGTAACCAGCACAATGGCGCAGTGTTTCTTTTCCTCATGCTCTGCGAGCAGGGGGTGGGCATTGCCCTCCACCTTGCTCGACAGTTCGGCGAGCACGTCGCGGTATTTGGCCGCGTACGGCCTGAAGCGCTCGATGCGGGTCTGGGCGCCGCGCAGTTTCGCCGAGGCCACCATGTTCATGGCCTTGGTGATCTGCTTGGTCTTACCGACCCCCACGATCTTCATTTTTACGTCTTTGAGTGAAGGCATGCTTATCTCCCGTATGGAGGGGGCCCCTAGGCCTTCCAGCCCTGCTTGAAGGCGGTAATGGCCTCGGTGAGCGCTTTTTCCACAGCCTCGTCAATGACTTTCTTATCTTTAATGGCGTCAAGCACGTCCTTACGCGTATCACGCATAAAGGTGAGCATGTCGTCTTCAAACTTGCGGATCTGTTCCACTGGCACGTCATCCATGTGACCACGGGTAGCGGCGTAGATGGAGGCAACCTGCTCATGCGAGGGCATGGGCTTGTACTGGGGCTGCTTGAGCAGTTCCACCAGACGTGCACCACGGTCAAGCTTGGCCTTGGTGCCCTTGTCCAGGTCAGAGCCGAACTGGGCAAAAGCCGCAAGTTCGCGATACTGGGCAAGGTCAAGACGCATGGTACCGGCGACCTGCTTCATGGCCTTAATCTGCGCTGCGCCACCCACGCGGGAAACCGAAAGGCCCACGTTAATGGCCGGACGCACACCGGCGTTGAAGAGGTTGGGTTCCAGGTACACCTGACCATCGGTGATGGAAATCACGTTGGTGGGGATGTACGCGGAAACGTCGCCAGCCTGGGTTTCAATGATGGGCAGAGCCGTCAAAGAACCGGCGCCAAGGCTGTCGTTCACCTTCGCGGCGCGTTCAAGCAAACGCGAGTGGAGGTAGAACACGTCGCCGGGGAAAGCTTCACGTCCCGGGGGGCGACGGAGCAGCAGCGACATCTGGCGATAAGCCACGGCCT
The DNA here is from genome assembly GCF_019422935.1 of Desulfovibrio sp. Taxonomy (NCBI): domain Bacteria; kingdom Pseudomonadati; phylum Thermodesulfobacteriota; class Desulfovibrionia; order Desulfovibrionales; family Desulfovibrionaceae; genus Desulfovibrio; species Desulfovibrio sp. The sequence continues at coordinate 242,355 of NZ_JAHZCJ010000004.1, forward strand.
GCTTGGAAAGGTCATCGTAAATGATGAGGGCGTGCTTGCCGTTGTTGCGGTAGAACTCGGCCATTGCGCAGCCGGTGTATGCCGCAATGTACTGCAAGGGCGCGGGATCGGACGCCGTGGCTGAAATGATGGTGGTGTATTCCATCGCGCCGTAACGGCGCAAGGTGTCGGCCACCAGAGCCACGGACGACTTCTTCTGGCCGATGGCCACGTAGAAGCAGTGAATGTCCGTTTCTTTCTGCGCCAGAATGGCATCAACGCAAACAGCGGTCTTACCGGTCTGGCGGTCGCCAATGATAAGTTCGCGCTGTCCGCGGCCAATGGGAGTCATGGCGTCAATGGCCTTAAGGCCGGTAGGCATGGGCTCATGCACGCTCTTACGCGCGATGATGCCGGGGGCCTTGATTTCCACCGGGCGCACTTCCGTGGCTTCGATGGGGCCAAGGCCGTCGATGGGCTCACCCAGGGGGTTGAGCACACGACCCATAACGCCGTCGCCCACAGGCACGGAGAAGATCTTGCCGGTACGTTTGACCGGGTCGCCTTCCTTGATGCCCACGTCCGAACCGAGCAGGGCTACGCCGACGTTGTCTTCTTCAAGGTTGAGCACCATGCCCATGATGCCGCCGGGGAATTCCAGCAGTTCCATGGACATCGCGTTCTTGACCCCGTAGACACGGGCGATACCGTCACCGACATAGAGTACGGTGCCAGTTTCGCTCATTTCGACGCGCTGCTCGTAGTTTTGGATTTGATCCTCAATGATCTTGCTTATCTCTTCCGCTTTGATCTGCATGTGCTATTCACCCCTCTTGAATGTCTCCCGAAGGATTCCCAACTGCGCGCGCAGACTTGCGTCCAGCACCCGGTCACCCATTTTGAGCACCATACCCCCTAGTATGTCTTTGTCCACGGCAAAGGTCAGCTCAATATCGGTGCCCGCTTTCTGTTGCAAGGTATCCTTGAGCTTAGACTTTTTGTCTGCGGAAAGTTGTACTGCGGTTATGCATTGGCCGCGGATGATCCCCTTGGCCTCGTCCAGCAGCTTGCCGTACCACGCTGCAATTTCGCTCAGAAAGGCAAGCCTTTCCTTATCTGCAAGCAGAAAGCAGAAATTGCGCATGGTTTGGTCAGCCTTGAGCTTGGTCAGCAGCTTGTCGAGAACTGCCTTCTTTTCGCTTACGCCGATAACAGGGCTTTTCAAGGTAAGGTCAAGCCCAGGCGCGGCGGCAAGCATTTCACCAAGAGACGCCAGGCAATCGCCACGCGAACTCAGGGCTGCATCCCCATCCTTTTTGCCAAGCGCAAAAATTGCGTTGGCATACCTGCGTGCAACCACGGTGTTAATCAATGGAGCACCACCTTGTTAAGGGAGTTGGCGATAAGCTTGTCGTGTTCGGCCGCATTGAGCTTGGAGCTCAGAGCTTTCTCGGCGGCGTCCACGATCTCATCGGCAATGGAGGCGCGCACTTCAGCAAAGATCGCGCGGCCTTCATTTTCCGCCGTAAGGCGCGCCTGCTCCACAATCTGAGCGGCCTGGCGGTGAGCCTCTTCCACAATGCCCTGCTTGAGGGCTTCGGCCTGCTGGCGGCTTTCGGCCAAAATGGCCTCGCGTTCAGCATTAAGGTTGGCAATGCGGGTCTCTACCGAGGCCAGCTGCTCCTTGGCCGTCTTGCGACGTTCGTCAAGATCGTCCAGCGCATTCTTGATGCCTTCGCGGCGGTTCTTAAAGAAACGCTTGGCCAGCCCGCCAACGAAGTACCAGAGGATGCCGGCAAAAATTACGAAGTTGAGCACGCGCCAGCCGAAGTCGCCCCAACGCGGCGCTGCATGCCCTTCAGAAGCCATGGCTCCCGCAGGAATGACCACCAGCGCGGCAAAGGCAATAACGAGCGGCAGGATAAACCCCGCGTGTTTCCATCTGCTCAAAGCCCACCCCCTCTGTTCGATAATACCGATTCGAAAACAGTTCCCAATGAAGCCGCAACGCTCGCGTTGCGGAATGGCCCGCAAAGGCCTGAGTCAGCGCCGCTTGCTAGCCCTTGATGAGTCGGTCGGCCAGACGGGTGGAAAATTCACCCACCTGCTTGCGCAACGCAGCAAGGGTTTCCGCAGCCTGTGCCTGCAGCGAGGCGCGGGTTTCAGCCAGAATGTCGCGGGCGCTTTGCTGAGCTTCGCCCACCAGCTTCTGCTGTTCGGCCGCGCCTGCGGCGCGGCCAGCCTCACGGTTGCTGCCTGCGTCCTGACGGGCGCGGGCCAGTTCGGCCTCATAGTTGGTGAGCCGTTCGCCAGCCTGGTACTCGAAAGAGCCGGCTTCCTCGGCCATGTCATCCATGACGCCGTTGCGCTTTTTGATGATTTCGCGGATGGGGCGAATCAGGAGGATGTTGAGCACATAAATGGCGATAAAGAAGTTCGCCAGCTGAAAAAGAAGAGTGACGTTTAGGTCCAGCATGCCGCATCCTCCATGTGAATTGCGGATTGAAGGAGTTGAAAATACATAAAGCCCTTGCAAGATATCTGCTCAGCCCTGTTATGTCAAAGGGTATTGGTGACAAATTTCGCAAACTCCGCAATTTTTTTTTCACAAGCTTTGTGCTCAAAGCTGCGAGGAGTGTAAAACAGTCTTTATGAGAATTGTTTTGGTCTACTGCATCAGCTCAGTACTGTCTGTGCGTCAATATTGGCTGTTTAAACAAACAAATAAAGTGCACGGCTGGTTGTGGCAGCTCGTGAAGCAGAGAATTGTGCAATAAAGTGTACCATAGTTGCAGTTTTGCAGTGGGCAGTGCGCGCTACTGAGTGAAAAGCGCTTGCGCAGAAAGACACAAACGAATGCTAAACCAGATTTAACAGGTCTGCATTATTAAAAAAGAATATATCAAACCAGCAGCCAGTCCTGCTGCTCATACCCTGCCTGCGAGAGCCACAGGCCCGCCTCTTCCGCAGCGCCGTGGGCCGTAAGGGCATTGAAAATGCAGCAGTGCCCGGGCTTAGGCAGCGCACTGCGTCCCAGAACTGGAACGCCGTTTACGCAGTTGCCGATCTTTTTGGGATCAATATCAATGTAAGCAGCGGGTTTTGGGCCCAACATCCACAAGGGGGCCAGCCGTTGCCGGGCTACACGCCCGCCGCCGATTACCCAAACATGGGGATGAAAGGGGTTGTGTTCCTCAAGCCAGCGGGCCAGCCACAGTGCCCGCAGCCTGTCGCAGGCGGCGCGTGCGTATCTGCTGTCTGCCCGGGTGGCGCGGGTTGGCGCGTCATTCCACACCAGCATTTCGTGCGGCAGCTTTTCCATCACCGCGCCGTAGTGGAGCCAGCGCAGCCAGATCTCCCAGTCTTCGGCAAAGTCGCCGTCACGGTACGCGCCCCATTTGTCAACGCATTCCCTGCGAAACATGACCGAGGGATGACACAAGGGCGTATCCCGAAAACGTGCGCGGCTGATCTGGGCATGTGTAAGCAGGCTGTTCTGCCAGTCCACAAAGTGGGCAAAGCCGTGTGCTGTTGCGCGATCTCCGCCAAAAGCCACGCAGGTTGCCGACACGCTGAGTTGCGGATTGTTGAAAAGATGAGCCACCTGCGTGGCAATGCGCAAGGGATGCGCCGTATCGTCTGCATCCATGCGCGCTATAAACGAACCGCGCGCCACGGCAAGCCCTGCATTAAGCGCTGCCACAATGCCGCCGTGTGGCAGGTGCAGTGCCCGCAACCTGTGACCGAAACGGATGGGGCTTGCCCAGTATTCCAGAAGCTCGAGGGTGTCATCGGTGGATCCGTCGTCAGCAACAATAATTTCAAATTCGGGTAAGGGTGCGCCAGAGGCAGGGCGCTGCCCGAGCAGACTTTGCAGGGTTGCGCCCAGCGTGAGGGCCGCATTCCACGCTGGCAGCACCACGGATACAAGCGGGGCGGACAACCGGTTTGAAATGTGATCGGTATCAGTCATTAAAGGCAAGCAGTGTGGGCAGGGTTATATGTGCGGTCATGCCTTGACGTGATCCTGCGGCTTCCGTTCCTGCCAGAGCTGTTCTATGTGCTGGCAGACAACAGGCATGGGCCGCGATGCGTCAACTATGTGGTGGGCGGCCTGTTCATAAAGATGCCGCCGTTCGTTCAGAACCTGGCTGATTTCTTCAATAAGTCCCTTGCCGGTCAGAGAAGGACGCTGACTGTTGACAGGGTTGCGGCTCAGTCTTTCGGCAAGGGTTTGCACGGGGGCATCGAGAAAAACAACCATGCCGCGTTGGCGCATGAGGAGTCGATTCTCTTCTGCCAGCACCATGCCGCCCCCGGTGGAAACTACGCAGCCAGCGGGGTGTGCGTCCACCACTTCCTGCAAGGCCAGACTTTCCCGGCTGCGGAAGCCGGGCCAGCCCTCGGCAGCCACAATCTGCTCCACAGTAAGGCCCGCCCGGTGCAGCAAATGCTGATCGGTGTCGGCAAAGGGCAGGCCAAGGCTTCTGGCAAGCGCCTTGCCGATGGTGGTTTTGCCCGAAGCACGCGCGCCCACCAGAAAGAGAATGCTCATGCCGCCTCCTTAAAGGATTCTGACGCCGTCTTCTTCAACCAGCACGGTGTATTCCCAGCGGATGCCGCCCCATTGAGGGTAGTAGAGCCCCGGCTCAACGGTCACAACCATGCCAGGTTCCAGAACACCCTCAGCGCGTGGCGAAAGGCTGGGTGCTTCGTGGGTTTCAAGGCCCACGCCGTGCCCGAGGCCGTGCGTAAAGGCATTGGCGACGCCAGCTTTGGCAAAAACATCATGCGCCAGCGCATAGGCCATGCGCAAAGGCATGCCGGGGCGCATGCCCTCAATGGCCGCAGTCTGGGCCTGCCGGGTAAGGTCGAGCGCACGGCGGAACTCGTCAGCCGGAGCCGTACCCACCCAGAAGGTGCGCGTCTGGTCAGAGCAGTAGTTCTCAACGCGGCAACCCACATCGACCAGAACCGGGCAGTTGTCTGTAATGGTATCCTGGCCGGGGATGGCATGCGGCAGGGCCGCGTTTTTGCCCACGGCCACAATGTTGGCAAAGGCAAGCTCCGAAGCGCCGTTTTCGCGAAAAAAGCGCTCGATGAGCCAGCTTATGTCGGCCTCGGTGCGTCCCGGCTCAAGCTGGCCCTCAACCCATTTCATCAGCTTGTGGTTGAGCGCAAAAGATTTTTCCAGCGCGGAAATTTCGCAGGGTTCCTTGATGCGGCGCAGGCGCTCGACCATGCCGTCAGCCGCCTCGCAATACAGGCCGGAGCCAGCGTCGGTCAGATCGCGGGCAAAGGCGAGGCTGACGCCGTTGGCCTCAATGCCAATGCGGCTGCCGCAGCGCCTGAGCAATCCGTGCAGTTCGCGCGCTGCGTTGCCGCCATATATGAAGATGCGTTCGCGATCCCAGATGCGTGAGGCTGCGTCCAGATAGCGGCCGTCTGTTGCCAGCCAGTCGTGCCCGTCGGACGTGATGACAAGCCTGCCTGCGCTTTCGTTAAACTGTGGATCATGCAGCTCAAAACCGGAAAGATAAAACCTGTTGGCAGCCTGGCTGATGAGCATGGCGTCAAGCCCGCGCAAGCGCATGGCACGCCGGAGGTTTTCACGGCGGGAAGCGAAGATGTCACTCATAAAAATTCTCCTGCGGGCACTATACCCAGCGCAGGGCTGGCTGAAAAGGTTAAATTTAACGGGGTTGAACGGAGCGGATTACGGTGGGCAGACGGGCCGTCAGAATGGACAATTAATACACTTCTTGTATACATTAGCAAAGAGGCTTGGAGTAGCGGGGTCAGTTGACCTAGAACCTAACTAGGACTATTATTATAGACATGTCACAAACATCTTCTTGCGAGCTTGATGTTCTCGATCTTGTGCCTTTTGGGCAGACCGGCAACGAAAGCCGCTTTTTTGCGTTGCGCCTCTCCCGCCCCGAGTGGACTCGGTGGCGGCCTGGGCAGTTTGTCATGATCCGTCCCCGAAATTTCGGGCTGGATATCCCCTGGGCGCGTCCTCTTGGCATCTGCCATATGACCTCCCGGCATATGATCTGCTTTTTCCAGGTGCGCGGCAAAGGTACGCGGCGCATGTCCGAGCTGCGCTCCGGCGACAAGGTGCGCGTATGGGGGCCGCTGGGCAACGGGTTTGCCGTTGAGCCGGACACCCCGACCCTGCTGCTGGCAGGCGGCATGGGCATAGTCCCCTTTGTGGGCTACGTGAGCGAGCATCCGAAGCCGTGGAATGTGTCCATGCTCTTTGGGCACCGCGAGCACATCAGTTGCTATCCAGTGGACAGCATCAACGAGCACGTGCCGCTGGACAGCCTGCGCGAAGCGGAATCCGGCGATCTGGATGACTTTATTTTTACCATTCAGGAGCGCATGAGCGAATACGCCGAGCAGAAGGGCCTTGTGCTTGCCTGCGGGCCTACCCCCTTTATGCGCACCGTGCAGAAGTTTGCCGCCGAGCTTGGCGTTCGCTGCCAGGTTTCGCTTGAGAACCGCATGGCCTGCGGTGTGGGTGCATGCCTTGGCTGCGTGACCAAAACCACAGAAGCCTGGCCGGTTGAAGCAAAGCGCGAAGGCCTGGTGCAGGTGTGCAACCACGGCCCGGTATTCTGGTCGGATCAGGTAGAACTGTAGGTTTTGCCTGCGCTTCCTTGATTCCTGAAACGACGTTAACGCCCGCATGCGGCATCCGTTACGGCCATGGCGCGCCGCACCGGCGAACCGGCGGTCGCGCGTGGGTACGCGAGGGCCTGTCTTGCCAGGCGAAGCCACGCACAAAATGCCGGATGCCGGCAATCTGGAGAAAGCGGCATGGATCTTTCCGTCACACTCAAGGGGCAGACGCACGATCTGACCCTTAAGAACCCTGTGCTCACGGCTTCAGGCACCTTCGGCTACGGGCTGGAGTTTGCCTCTTACGGCGATCTTGCATCGCTTGGCGGTCTGGTCGCCAAGGGTCTTTCCCTTTTGCCACGCCAGGGCAACGCCACGCCGCGTATTGTGGAAACCACCGCAGGCATGCTCAATGCCGTGGGTCTGCAAAATGACGGAGTCGAGGTTTTCTGCCAAGACAAGCTCCCCCGCCTGCCCTGGCAGGAAACAGCCATTATCGCCAATATTTACGCCGGTTCGGTGGAGGAATTCGCCGAGCTTGCCGCCCGCCTCAATGCGGAAGAAGGCGTTGCCGCCCTTGAGGTGAACGTCTCCTGCCCCAACGTCAAGGAGGGCGGCGTGTTGTTTGGCCAGGATCCGGCGCTTGCCGCCCAGGTTACGGCTGCCGTGCGTCGCGCCGCGCCGGGCAAGCACGTTATGGTCAAGCTCTCGCCCAACGTGACGGATATCGCCCTTATGGCCCGCAGCGTTGAAGACGCAGGCGCGGACAGCATCTCGTGCATCAACACGCTGCTCGGCATGTCTGTGGATCTGAACAGCCGCAAGCCCTCGCTGGCCAACGTGGTGGGCGGGCTTTCCGGCCCTGCCATCAAGCCCGTGGCCCTGCGCTGCGTGTGGCAGGTGGCCCGCGCCGTGAATATCCCCGTTATCGGTATTGGCGGTATTGTCACCGCCGAGGACGCGCTGGAATTTTTGCTGGTAGGCGCGCGCGCCGTGCAGGTTGGCACGGGCAACTTCATGCGGCCCGACTGCGCCTTTGCCCTGGCAGAAGAACTCCCCGCCCTGTGTGAAAAGCTGGGCATTGAAGACCTGGGCGCTTATTGCGGCAGCCTGGATTTGGACTAATCATGTCGCTTACCGTTATCCCCGCCCGCTCCAAGCAGGAATTTGACCAGTTCATGGATTTGCCGTGGAGCCTGTATGAACGTGGCTCCCTGTGGACGCCTGGCCTTAAAAGTCAGGATCGTGAACTGCTCACGCCCGGTGAACATCCCTTTTGGGAAAGCGCCCGCCGCGAACTCTTTCTTGTCTTGCGCGATGGCCGCGCCATTGGCCGTATAGCCGCAATTGTGGACGAAAAGTACAATGCCTATGCCAATGAAAAGTGCGGGGCCTTCGGCTTTTTTGAATGCGCCAATGATCCTGAGGCCGCCCACGCTCTGCTGGATGCGGCGCACGACTGGCTGGCCGAGCAGGGCATGCGCTTTATGCGCGGGCCGCTGAATCCTTCGGCCAACTATACCTGCGGCCTGCTGGTGCACGGTTTTGACCTTGCGCCCACCATCATGATGCCCTGGAATCCGCCGTATTACGCAGAACTGCTCGAAACGTGGCATCTGCGCAAAGAGCAGGATCTTTTCGCCTACCAGATTGAACGCTCGCGCCTCACGCCGCCGGAATGGCTCAGTGAGGAAGTGACGCGTCTCAAGGCCGAGGCGCGCTTTACCTGCCGCACCTCCAGCAAGGCCACACTGGCGGAGGATATCCGCGCCATGCTGGAGCTGTACAAGGTTTCCTGGGCCAAGAACTGGGGTTTTTCTCCTCTATCTGACGGAGAGGCGGAGCAGCACGTCAAGGAACTCAAAAGCGTTCTTGATCCGGAATTTTTTGTGCTGTTCTTCCACAATAACCAACCAGCCGCAGGCATGGTGGCCCTGCCGGACATGGCCCCGCTCTTGCGGCGGCTCAACGGCAAGCTGGGCATCTCAGCCTTGTGGCACTGGTGGCAGTCCCGCGCAGAAATTCGCGGCGGCTATCGTATCATTCTTTTTGGTATTCGCGAAGAATTCCGCCTCATGGGTCTGCCCTTGCTGCTGCTCGACTTCATGCTGGAAAAGGCGCGTCAGCACCCGCATTTTCAGTGGGTTGAGGGTTCCTGGGTGCTGGAAGACAACACGCCCGTCAATGATCTGCTCGAAGATTTCTCGGGCGAGCTTACCAAGCGTTACCGCATCTATCGTAGGGAGATTCAGTCGTGACCATGACTGAAAGCGCCGTATATACTCCGCATCTGGCGGGTAAAAAAGTGCTGCTTACGGGCGGCACTGGTTTTGTGGGGCGGCATCTGCTGCCGCAACTGCTGGAAGCCGGAGCGCAGGTCACCTGCCTCACGCGGGCTGCCTCGCGTACCGGGCATCTGCCTGCGGGCGTGGAAACAGCCCAGGCCGATCTGAGCACGGGGCGGGGGCTTGCAGAAGCCCTGCACGGCAAGGATGTGGTCATCCACATGGCGGCTTTGCTTTTTGGCCTTGGCTGGCAGGATTATCTGCGGGCCAATGCCCTTGCCGCGCGCAGCATGGCCAGCGTCATAACCAGCCTTGCCCGTGAGGGAAAGATGGGTGCGGATTTTCGTTTTGTGCTGGTTTCAAGCCTCGCGGCAACTGGCCCCAGCGACACTGCCCCCGGTGTGGACGATGCCACGCCGCCTGCGCCGGTTTCCGCCTACGGCTGGTCAAAAATGCTTACCGAGCAGGTGCTTGGGCGCGCTCTTGGGCAAAGCCTTGTAACACTGCGTCCGCCCATCATTTATGGCTCGGGCGACAAGGGCCTGCTGCCGGTATTTCAGGGGGTTATGCGTGCCCATGTGGCCGTGAGCCCCGGCGCAGGGCGCGAGTTCCCGGTCAGCGCCGTGCATGCGGACGACATGGCTCAGGCAGTGCTGTGCGCATGCAAACCCGAAGCCAGCGGCGTTTATCATCTGAGTGACGGCGAGGCCTATACCATGTCCGGCTTTTGCCGGGTCATGGGCGCAGCGGTGGACAAGGCCCTTGGCCGCGCACCCCGCAAGGTGCGCGTAGTGCGCATGCCTTTGCCCGTCATGGCTTGTACTGCCGGGCTGTCCACGGCCTTTGCCGTGGCTGCCGATGCCGTGTCCCGCCGCCTTTTAGGGCGTGGGCTGCGGCGCGCTCCGGCCTGGAATCTGGACAAATACCGTGAAGCCCGTCAGGCTGGGTGGCTGTGCGACAACAGCCGCATCTGCCGCGAACTGGGCTTTGCGCCGCGCGTGAGCCTTGAGGCAGGTATGACCGAAGCCGTCGACGGCTACCGCCGCGAGGGCTGGTTGTGAAGATCACCATACAGGAACTTTCCAAGGCATTTGGCGGACGGGACATCCTCAGCAACTTCTCGCTGGAAGTGGATCCCGGTGTGCGGCTGTGCGTTTGCGGGCCCAACGGTACGGGCAAGTCCACCTTGCTGCGCCTTCTGGCCGGGGTGGAAAGCCCTGACGGCGGTCGGGTAATACTGCCGCGCGGCTGCCGCCTGGGTTTTGTGGAGCAGGAGCTTTCAGAGGAATCCCTCGAAACGCCGCTGCTGACCTATGTGCTGGACGTGCTGCACGACTGGAGCGACTTTTGGGCTGAATGGGAAGAAGCCGCCGCCAGCAAGGACGAATCACGCCTGACTTCCCTGATGCACCGTCAGGGCGAGCTTGAGGCTCTTTACGGCTACAATCCCGAGCATCGGGCCAAGGCCGTGCTTTCCGGTCTGGGCTTTGCAGAAAACAAGTGGAACCGCACCCTGCGCGAACTCTCCGGCGGCTGGCGCGAGCGCGCCAAGCTGGCCCGTGTGCTCACCGCCGGCGCCGATGTGTTGCTGCTGGACGAACCCACCAACCATCTCGACGTGGAAGCCGTGGAGTGGCTGGAGTCCTTTCTCATGGACTTCAGCGGCGCACTGGTATTTGTGGCCCATGACCGTGTGTTTATGGATAATGTCGGCACGCACGTTCTCTACCTCGGGCTGTCCAGGCCCGTGTTCCGCAAGGCCACCTACACGCAGTTTCTGACCCTTCAGGACGAATACAACGCCCAGCGTGAGCGTGAAGCCCGCGCCCTCAAGGAAGACCTTGACCGCAAGATGGCCTTTGTGGAGCGTTTTCGCGCCAAGGCCACAAAGGCCCGCCAGGCGGGTTCCCGGATGAAGATGGCTAAAAAGCTCGAAAAAGAGCTGGAAGACTACAGACCGGAACCCAAGCGCAAGGAGCTGAATTTCAGCTGGCCCGAAGCTCCGCATTCAGAAAAGATTGTGCTGTCTGTCGCGGATCTGGAATTTCATTTTGGCGATGGCAAAACCATGTGGCCGCCCCTGACACTGACCCTGTTCCGTGGGCAGCGGGTGGCGCTGGTGGGGCACAACGGCTGCGGCAAGTCCACCCTGCTCAAGCTGCTGGCCGGTACGCTGGAACGCTGCGGTGGCAATATGGTCACGGCATCGCAAATGCGCATGGGCTACTATACCCAGCATCAGATGGACACCTTGCGGGGCGATACCACGGTGCTTGGCGAAATTCGCCGTCTTTCAGACCCGCGCACCACGGAAGAAGAGCTGATGAGTGTTCTCGGGCTCTTCATGCTGGGGCAGGATTATTTTGAACGGCAGGTGAGCGCCCTTTCGGGCGGCGAAAAAAGTCGCCTAGTGCTGGCAACGCTGTTTTTGAAGCGCTGCAATTTTCTGCTGCTGGACGAACCCACCAACCATCTTGATCTCGAAAGTCGCGAAGCCCTGGTGAGTGCGCTACAGAAGTTTAACGGCACCCTGCTCATGGTGGCGCATGACCGCTGGCTGCTCTCGCAGGTAGGGGCTGAAGCGTGGGAACTCAATGAGAACGGACTGACCGTATTCCCCGACTTTGCCTCGTATGACGAGAACCGCCGCGCCCGGCAGAACGGTTTGGGCGAAAGCCCCCTGAGTGCCGTCAATGCAGCGGGCAACAGCGCCCGGGAGACGGACGCGCCCGCCGCGCAGCCATTGTCGCGCGATGAACAGAAGCGCATCAAACGCGAACAGGCCGACAGGCGCAATGCCCTGCACAAGGAGCTGAAGCCCCTGCAAAACCGTTACGAAGCGCTGGAAACAGAGTTTGCCTCGGTACTTGACCAGCAGACCCTTGTGGAAGGCCAACTGGCCGACCCGGATGTGTACGCCGACCACGCCCGTTCCAGCGATCTGCTCAAAACCTTTGAATCGTGCAAGCAGCGCAGCGAAGCCATTTTTGAAGAAATGACCACGCTTGAAGAAAATATGACGGCTGTGCGGGAAAAGTGGAACGTGGAGCAGGATTGACCGACAGGTTTTGCGGGCACCCCCACAAAGGCGTTGCGTGACGTAACAGCTTGGTGCAACAGTATAAATACGTTTTCACCCCAAATTGCTCCAGGGCCGCGTGCCCGGTGTGGAGAGTGGCATGCAACATATAGAAGTAGCTGCGGGTATCATTTGGCGGGGCAAGAGGTTTCTGGCCAGCCAGCGCCTCAGCGACAAGCCTCTTGAAGGATACTGGGAATTTCCCGGCGGCAAACTTGAAGCCGGAGAAAGCCCGGAAGACGCCCTCAAACGCGAACTGGCTGAAGAGCTGGGCGTAGGCGTGCGCCAGGTCGTGTTCTGGAAAAGCCTTGATCACGAATATGTGGAGCGCGGCTTCAGCGTGCGGCTGTATTTTTTTCATGTCACCGAATTCGTGGGCGAACCCTGTGGCGAAGAAGGGCAGAACCTGCGGTGGGTAGAGCCGCAGGAGGCCTTTGCCCTCGGTTTTTTGCCTGCCGATGCTGTGGTGCTTGAAGAACTCATAGCGAGGCAACCGAGCATTCTTTGATAATCTTCGTGATATGCCTCCCCTCGTAGTGAATATTTTTTGTTTTAGCCCGCCTATGGTGGGCTTTTTTTATGGGCAGGGGAATTTGGGTGCAACTGGCGGTGGAAATGTTCTCCGCAAAAAGGTAGCCTGAAATCAACATTTATCGAAACCGCCACTGCTTACTGCTTTTTCCAAAAAATTCGGGAGAGGCTATGCGAATGCTGTCAGCGGAACGGCGGGCTACACCCTGCAAGCCCTGCCGCATCATTTATCCCTTCCTCAACGGTGTCGGCGTGTAGCCTTGCGTGTTACTCAGGCGGCCTGCCTTGGCAGGCCCGCACACCGGACAGGTGATCTATGCGTATAAAGCAGCTTTCCTTTATTGTGTGCGCCGCCATAGTCGGGCTGTTCGTGCTTATTTCCTACGTCACGTCCGAGCTTGTGGTGGTGCGCGGCGTGGATGCCATTGAGAGCAACAGTTCCGCCGAAAAAATGAAGCAGTTGCGCAACCACATCCATGCGCAGGAAACACAGCTAAGCCATATCGCCGTGGACTGGGCATGCTGGGATGACGCCTACCGGTTCATGCAGGACAATAATGATGAATTTGTCCGAACCAACCTGCGGCAGCAGATGCTGGCAAAGTTGAATCTGTCGTCCATTGCCTACGTCAGCAGAAATGCCGCAAACGTATATATGGTTGAAGAGGATGCGGACTGGCGCAAGCCTGGGCATACAGCCGAGGTGCAACGCCTTTACGGGCAACTGGTCAACAGGCTGGAGGGCAGTTCGGAAGAAGGCCTTGCAGGGATCATGATGATTGGTTCTGTGCCGCATATTGTTGCGGCCCAGAAAATACGCGATACGGCCATGCTGCTGCCCGCCAATGGTGTGGTTTTTATGACCCGCGCCATTGATGCGGATTTTATAAAGGATGTGGAACACGATACGCTGCTGCGCTTTACCGTGCTGCCGGTGGAAGCGTTCAACAGCCTGCCCATGGCTGCGGATGATGTGAACGGCTTCAAAATAGTGCGCGAAGACGGCAGCATCAATTCATATTCGGTGATGCGCGATGTGTTTGATTGTGCGGCCTTTTGTCTGCGGCTCGTCACAGGCCGGGAAATTGCCCAGCTTGGCAAACGCATGTTTTTGCAGAATTTTATTCTGATTGTTGTCACTGGCATGGGGATGCTGATTGCGTTTCTGGTGTTTACAGAAAAGCAGATACTCAGGCGCATTCTCTCCATGCAGCGGCAGGCGCAGCATATTGAAAAAAGCAGCGAGCCACTGAAAAAGATTGATATTCAGGGCGATGACGAAATATTTGACCTCTCCCTGAAGATCAACAGCATGATCGACGCCCTGCAATCCAACGAAAAGTTTTTGCAACAGACCCTGGATACTCTTCAGGCTGGCGTAATCACCATTGAGCCAGGCAGTCTGAAAGTGCGCAGCATCAATGCGTTCGCGCAGCAGTTCATCGGCCTGCCCGCCGATGAAATTGTTGGCAAACCCTGCCATGAGTTTATCTGCCCAGGCGGGGTGGATCTCTGCCCCATGGGCAAGGACAATCCCAAGGGCGAGCTGCTCGCGGGCCAGCTGACGTCAGTAGACGGCACCATGAAGACCATCGTCAAATCCGTGCGCGCCATTGAGATGAAGGGTGAAGAGATTTTTCTGGAATCGTTTGTGGACATAACGGATCTGGAAACAACGCGTAAGGAGCTGCAACGCTCGGAAGAACGGTACAAGACCCTGTTCATGAACACCGGTACGGCAACGGCGGTTATCAGCAGTACCGGGCTGATATTTTTGACAAATACGGAATTTTCCAACCTTGTGGGCATGCCGCCGGATGAGATTGAAGGAAAGCTCTTCATAACCAGATTTTTGGGTAAAGGCGAAGGGCATTCGCCGCTGTCGTTCGGCTCTTCTGCAACACGAGGCAGTGAAAAATACGAAGCAGAAATCCGGAGCAGCACGGGAAAAACCATCAATGTGCTGGTAACCCGGGCAAAAGTCCCAGAGAGCGGCCTGTCAGTCATTTCCCTGCTGGATATTTCGGAACGTTCGGCGATGGAGAGGGAGCTGGCCTACAGGGCTAACCACGACCTGCTCACGGGGCTTGCCAACAAGGCTCTGGTGGCAACGCGGCTCATGGCCGCCATGCAGGATGTGCATGAATCCGGGGGCATGGTTGGTTTGCTGCTCATCGACCTTGACCGTTTCAAGCAGGTGAATGACAGTTTCGGGCATTCGCTGGGCGACAAGCTCCTGCGGCAGGCTGCGGAGCGCCTGACATACCTGGCGCGGCAGGATGACTGCGTGGCCCGGACTGGCGGCGATGAATTTGTCATTGTTGTGGGCAAAACGCAGGGCAAGATCCAGCTTGAGGCCCTTGCAAACAATGTGCTGCATTCGTTGAACCGCTGCTTTTACGTGGACGAATACTCCATCTATCTGAGCGCAAGTATTGGCATTGCTTGCTATCCTGGCGATGGCACAACCGTGGAGGCGCTGATGCAAAGCGCCGACCTTGCCATGTACAGAGCCAAGGCCAAGGGCAAGAACACGTATACGTTTTTTACAGAAGACCTCACGGTGGCGGCCAACGACCGCATGGTCCTGGAAACTGAGCTTTTCCGCGCCATGGACAGTGCCGCCTTTGAGGTGCACTACCAGCCCAAGATTGATATCGCCAACGGCGCAGTTGCAGGCTGTGAAGCTCTGGTGCGCTGGAAGCGCGCTGACGGCACGTGGATTCCTCCCTCAGTGTTTATTCCTCTGGCTGAAGAAACCGGGCTTGTGCGTCGGCTCGACATGTACGTGCTGCGCAAGGCGTGTCGGCAACAAAGGGAGTGGAGGGAGCAGGGCCTTGGGAATGTTCATATGTCAGTGAACATGTCCGGTCGCAGCATCATCGCTGAAACATTTGTGGATGATGTGCTGGACGTGCTGGGCCGGGAAGATGTGCGCCCCGAGCATCTGGGCATGGAAATCACCGAAACGGCCTTTATGTCCAATATGGCGGAGGCGTCGCGGGCCATTGCGGCATTGAGCGAGCAGGGGATACAGATTTATCTGGATGACTTTGGAACCGGGTATTCATCGTTGTACTACCTGCATACCATGCCTATTGCCAGCCTGAAAATCGACAAGTCCTTCATTGACGGTATCAACGCGCCGTTCAATGCTTCCAATGAGCTTGTCAAAACCGTACTGACTCTCGCCTCAGGCCTTGGCATGTCAACAGTGGCAGAAGGCGTTGAAACGCTGGAGCAGCTTGATTTTCTGGCGACCAATGGTTGCGGCGTCATTCAGGGATACATCTTTTCCCAGGCGCTCAGCGGCAGCGATTTTGCAACCTATCTGAAAGGATCTGCCGAGAGTATTGCGGCGGTAATGGCCTAGTCGGCCTGCCTTTCAAGGGCAGTAAAAAGCCCCGCGGGATTATCCTGCGGGGCTTTGGCATTTGCAACGGCTGTGCGCTTTCAGGCGCGGACTAGCGCGCTCCCTTGGGGAAGAGCACAACGCCGACGGTCTTGAACACGATATTTATGTCCAACAGAATGGACATGTTCTTGATGTAGTACAGGTCATATTCCAGTTTACGGCGGGCATCGTCTTCTGACGCGCCGTAAGGATAACACACCTGCGCCCAGCCGGTGAGGCCCGGTTTAACCGTATGCCGCAGGCTGTAGTAGGGTATGGTTTCCTTGAGCTTGGTCACAAAGGCCATGCGCTCGGGGCGCGGGCCGATAAAACTCATGTCGCCCTTCAGGATGTTCCAGATCTGGGGCAGTTCGTCTATGCGCACCTTGCGGATGAACTTGCCGAACTTTGTCACGCGGGCATCGTGGGCGCTGGCCCATACGGCTCCGTTCTTTTCAGCGTCTGCGCGCATGGAGCGGAACTTGTAGACTGTAAATTCCTTTTCAAAAAGGCCCACTCGATCCTGTTTGTAAATGACCGGGCCGGGCGATTCCAGCCGCACCACAATGGCGGTCAGCAGCATGATGGGCGCTGCGGGAATGAGCAGGAGCAATGAAATCAGCACATCGAGGGCACGCTTGAGCCTGCGCAACGAGCCGCGCGTGTTCAGCGAAAAGCCCTCGGTCTGCAACAGCCATTCATCATTGATCTGCGAGAGCGGCAGGCGCTGCACCACGTGCTCGTAAAAACTGCGGATATCCACCACCATGCTGCCGCGCAACTTTGCTTCCAGCAGGTCATGGGCGATGTCGTCGTCAATGGGCGCATCAGGCAGCAGCAGGATCATGGTTGCCTGTTTTTCTTTGGCAATGTCCAGAGCCATGAATGGTGCGCCAAGGCACGGCCCGGCATCAGGCCCCTGATCGCGTTCGCCCACATAGCCAAGAATTTCGGCCTTGGGCAGCCCCTCTGCCAGCAACTGGCGCACCTTGCCCGCGCGGTCCACCCCAACCAGCAAAATGCGTAGCGGGTGGGTGAGCCTTTCGGCATTGAGGTGGTAAATCCAGCGCCAGCCTAGAGAAAAGGCCAGCGAAAGGGCAAAAAGCATGGCCACGGTTTCGCGGTCAAAACGCCAGTGCTGGAAGGCGTAGGAGGCGGTGGCCGAAGAAACAATGCCAAGCAGGCAGGCTACCAGCACACGCCCCACGGTCTCCTTGAAATCCTCGTTGCCCACGCTGTACGCATCAAGGATGTAAAAAAAGAGCATGTAAAAGAAAATGGTAAAGAGCGTAGCGCCCGTATAGTCGTGGAAAATGCTCAGATCGGATTCGACCGTCAGAAAGCCGGTAATGCTGAGTGCCAGCAAAATGCAGACGAGATCCAGAACCTGCAGCATGGCCATGCGGTATGTGCTTATCATAGGGTATCCTCAATGGCGGGCACGCGCATGTCTTCAAGAATGCGCGCGGCCACTTTTTCGGCGTCAAATTCACTCAGGGCCAGTTCCCGTCCGGCCTGCCCCATGCGGGCAATGCTTTCAGGACTGGTGATGAAGGATTCCATAGCGCCTGCCAGCGCCTGCGGATTGCGTACCGGTACAAGGTAACCGTTGACGCCGTCGCGCACAACCTCGCGGCAGCCGGGGGCGTCCGTGACCACAGCGGGGCGACCCATGCTCATTCCCTCCATAATGGAGGTCGGTGTTCCCTCGCGCCAAGAGGGCAGCACAAGCACATGGGCAGCTGCCACATAGGGGCGCACATCGCGTGTTTCACCAAGGTATTCTATGCAGCCCTGTTTCTGCCACGCATCCATCTGTTCCATACTCACGCTGCCGAGGCCTTTTTCCGGCGGGCCGAGCACCTGAAAGCGGGCATCTGGGTACCGGGCCTTGAGCAGGCGCGCGGCTTCGGCATATTCCGGCAAGCCCTTGGCTTCGAGCAATCGCGCCACCAGCAGAAAAACGGGCGAGCCGCTCAGGCGGCCATCGGCGGAATAGTCGGGAAAAGCGCTGGGAGCAAAGCGCTTGGTATCCACTCCGGTGCCGCGCGCTGTAAGCACCCGCGCATTGCGTCCGAGAATGCCCGACTGGCGGAAAACCTGTATGTCGTCCTGATTCTGAAAAAAAACGCCTTCCGCGCCAGAAAGCGCCACGCGGTAGAGCAGGCGGCCCAGAAGGTTGACGCATTTCTTGAAGAAGGAATCAGCCTCAAAGGCATAGCCAAGGCCGGTAATAGTGGCATAAACGTGGGGAACCCCAGCCGCTCTTGCCGCCATGCAGCCGTAGATCACAGGCTTGATGGTAGAGGCGAAAAGCAGGTCTGGCTTTTCGTCCCTGAAAAGGCCGAACAGTTCCCGGGTGGTGCGCAGGTCGCTCAGGGGGTTCAGCCCCTTTCTGTCCAGCGAATAATGGCGCAGGCGCGCACCCTGAGCGGCCAGTGCCGCCTCAGCATCGGCGTCGCCTGGCGGGGCGCAGCAAACTACCTCGTGCCCGGCCTTGCGCATGTGCCGGATCAATACACTCCAGAAGTTGCTCATGGCTTTGGCCTGGTTGCCCAGAACAATGATCTTCATGCTCGGCGCTCTCCCTTGTTCGGCGCTTGCCCTGCGGGCTTGTGTCGCATGCGCAAGCCTATAGCACTACAACCGTGTTATGAAAAGGGGAGAAGCTTTTGCATATATAGGCGGCGCAAGCCGCCGCAGCTTTACAGTCACGCTGCTACAGGGTAAAAGAGCGATGGTTCTGCTGCCCGGGAGTATGTCTTGGCGCAGGCCGGAAATCTGAAAACAGGACGCAAAAATGAGCGCGTATTCCGATCTTACCAAGTCCATGACTGCCCAGCCTTCGCGTTGGCTTATCACCGGCGTTGCGGGCTTTATTGGCTCCAACCTGCTGGAACATCTGCTGAAACTTGGGCAGACCGTGGTTGGTCTGGACAACTTTCTTACCGGCTACCAGAAAAATCTGGACATGGTGCGCGACATCGTTGGCCCAGAAGCGTGGAGTCGGTTTACTTTCATCGAAGGCGACATTCGTGATATCGACACCTGCCACGCCGCCTGCAAGGGCGTGCAGCACGTGCTGCACGAAGCGGCCCTCGGTTCTGTGCCGCGTTCCATCGACGACCCGCTGTTGTCCAACAGCTGCAATATCACCGGTTATCTGCACATGCTTGTGGCCGCGCGCGATGCGGGCGTGAAGAGCTTTGTGTACGCCGCGTCTTCCTCCACCTACGGCGATTCACCCGAACTGCCCAAGGTGGAAGACAAGATCGGCAGCCCGCTTTCCCCTTACGCTGTCACCAAGTATGTGGACGAGCTGTATGCGGACGTGTTCAACCGCTGCTATGGTTTCTCCAGCGTTGGTCTGCGGTATTTCAACGTGTTCGGCCAGCGCCAGGATCCTTACGGCGCATATGCCGCCGTTATTCCCCAGTGGTTCGCCAGCCTTATCAAGAAGGAAACCGTTTTTGTGAACGGCGATGGCGAAACCAGCCGCGACTTCTGCTATATCGACAACGTTGTGCAGGCCAATCTGCTTGCCAGCTTTGCCCAGGGCGAAGCCACCAACAAGATTTACAACGTGGCCTTTGGCCAGCGCACCACCCTGAATGAGCTTTTTGACCTCATCAAGGAAGAAGTGGCCCGCCACAAGCCCGAAGTCATGAGCGCCGAATGCGTGCACCGTGACTTCCGCGCTGGCGATGTGCGGCACTCCCTTGCCGATATCGGCCGCGCAGAAAAGCTGCTGGGCTATGGCCCGCAGTTTGACGTGCGCCAGGGCCTGCGCCTCGCGGGCGACTGGTACGCAGCCAACCTGTAGCAGCCAACTGCATTCCAGAAATATGAAACCCCGCGCAAGCGGGGTTTTTTGCTGTCAAAAATCAGAATGGCGTGACGTTGTGAGAGTACTCGGAGTAAAAAAAGACTCTCTAACGCAGTCAGAGGGCAAAAGGATAATTATACACTGCCCCTAGTTGTCGCCGACCACAAAAGCGCCGGGATACATGGCGCGGAAAATATCAAGCTCTTGCTGCGCCCCGAAAGAATCGGGCCACGGCCCCACCTGCACATTCCACATGTTGTTGCTGCCGTAGATGAGGCGTCCGCGTTTGCCTGTCTGGGAAAGGATGTTGATAAGGTTGTCGGCGTTGACCCTGTCGGCAAATGCCCCCACCTGCACATAAAAAGCCCCGGTAAGGTCGCCGTCTTCCTTCATGCGCTCAACGCCGCCCATGCTCTGAATGCGCACCCGCGCCGTGCCGGGGCCAAGAATGTTCAGGCGGCTGGCCGCAGCGCGGGAGAGGTCAATGACGCGGTCGTCAACAAAGGGACCACGGTCGTTGACGCGCACAATGATGGAACGCCCGTTGCCCATGTGGGTGACGCGCACCTTGGTGCCCAGGGGCAGCAGTTTGTGGGCCGCCGTCATGGCGTACTGGTTGTAGGTCTCGCCATTGGCCGTGGTTTTGCCGTGAAAACCTGGGCCGTACCATGAGGCCGTGCCTTCTTCCACAAAACCGTTGGCTGACTTGAGAGGATAGTAGGTCTTGCCGCGCACCGTGTAAGGGCGGCTGCCGGGAACCCCGCCCTTGCGCCAGGAGCGCGAACCGCAGCCGCTCAAGAGCGCGGCGCAAAGCAGGGCAACAAGAAAGACAAGGAGAGGTCTGACCGTCATGCACATCCGCGCCCCTGACCGCTCAGGTAGGGCAGGCAGGGGAGTGTGTTCTTTTTGCCGCAGGCGGCGCACAGGCCGGAGCAGTCGGCCTCGGAGGCGGCGGCGCATTCCAGTTCCTGCAGCAGGGCAAGGCCCTCGCGCCCAAGGCTCCCGCCGTCGCGTGCGCGGGCAAGCAGGGCCAGCGCCGGGTTGCGGCGGCCCGCATTGAGAAAATCCCTGGCAGCCAGAAGGTAGAGGCGCTCCCTGTCGTTGCCGAAGAGCGAAGCCAGCAGGTGCTCGTAACCCGCGCCAAAGACCTGGCGGGCAAAGTCTTCTTCTGTGGCAAGCCAGCGCGCCAGATGGGCGTTGTGTCGCTCGACCGCCAGATAGCTTGTGAGAAGCCGCAACCCGTGGGCCAGAACGTGCATGATACGCGAAAGTTCGCGTGAGGAGCTTTCCGAGGTTTGACCGCCAAGGCCGCGCAAGGGGTTGTACATATCTGTCGTAACCCCGGGCCTGCGCGAAATCTGAATAAGCCGGTTGGCGTAGTGCTGGCCCTGAAAGGCGTCTTCCTTCAGCTTGGCGCATTCATGAAAGGCATAGCCGATGCACCAGTCAATGAGGGTTTCAAAAGCCTTCTGGGCCTGAGCGCCGCCGGGCAGCACACTGTCAGCATGGCGACGCAGGGCAGTGATTTGCGCCATCTCTGCGGTATTGCCGTTTTCATCGGCGGGTTCTTCCGGCAGTGGCAGCTCAAGCGGCGGCATGCCGCCGGGGGCCATGGCCTCAATGCCGGGGCTGTTGCGGAAAAGGTGATGGGCCGTATCCTTGAGCCGCCAGAAAACACCCTTGCGCATGGCTTCGCCCAAAAGATCGCGCAAGGCTGTGTAAGAAACGGCTCCGTCCACGTCAAAGCGGCGGCGTTGGTCGGCCAGCAGGCTGTAAACGGTGCAATAGTCGCGCACCAGATCGCGCACGAGAAAATCGCGGTTGGCCAGTAGCCAGCGTCCGTTCACGCTTCGTCCTCCTGGAGCAGGGCACGGGCCACGGCGATGTCGTACAGCAGCAGGGGGTCAGATTCGGCATTGCGTTCTTGCTGATACATGCGCGCGGCACTGCGCACCACAGCCATGCTCAGCCAGGGGTGACGCTCCCACACTTCGGGATGGTCGGCGCGCCAGAGGCGAAATTCAACCTCGCCGTCAGGCCCGCGGCGCACGTAGACGCGCGAAAGGGCATTGCCCGCCTGCGGGTGATAGTAGAGTCCAAGTTCGTCTTTCATTATAATGATAACCCTTGCGAATATGGGCCATGCGAGGCCGTTGTTGGTGCGGCGCATCCGCACATTCCATTTTGATCATACGCGCAAGAAAGTACTTTGCCAAGGCTGTGCGGCAATGTTGTGAAAAATAGTACAATATTTAAGAAAAAAGTTGCTTTTTTACGTAAAAAAATGCCCGTTCGTCTCGCCTAAAGTAATGATTTTGGCATGCTGTGCTCACGTGCATTGTGTCGCAAAGCCTTGATCGCCGGGTATTCTTGCGCCTTTTGCGTATATCATGCCGCCCCGGTTGTCATTAAGTGGAAAATGGGCTAATCAGTGTTTTGACCGCGTTGCGGCCTGACGGTCGGTGGCCCTTGCACGTCCGTTATCCGCGATCCCTTGGGGCGTCCCGATTTTACGGGGCGGGCGCATGCAGGTTTTTACCTTCATGCGTGTGCTGGGGGGAGTATCCCCGCCATGCACGGGCAGCGATTTCGCGCCTGTACCCCGGATTGCCGCACCGGATCGCCGCAGTTGACCGGCACGTCACGCGAGCGCGTGATACAAACAAACCATGTGGAGGTATGGCAATGGCGAAACATGCAACCCCCTTGTTGGACCAGCTTGAAAGCGGCCCTTGGCCGAGCTTTGTGTCCGACATCAAACAGGAGGCGGCCTCTCGGGCCCAGAATCCCAAGGGTCTTGATTATCAGATCCCTGTGGACTGCCCTGAAGACCTTCTGGGTGTGCTTGAGCTTTCCT